>JAIRZH010000003.1 GCA_031267335.1 Oscillospiraceae bacterium
AAATAATTTTTTAAAAATTCTTGCTGCGAGTTTAGCAGTTTTAAACTTATTCACTAATAATTTTAGCTTAGTTAATGCTACTGAAAATAATATTAGCGAAAAAAATTCTGGAAATAACATGCAAAAAAATATTAATAAAAATAATCTAGTTAATAATCCTAAAAACGTTAAAAACCAATTTAGTCAAATAAAGAATATCATAAAACGTACTGGTTTCGGAATCGCAGCGTCTTTGGCGGTATATTCTATAGTTAAAAAAATTAAATATATAAAATTAATCAAAAGCATTGATTCAGAAGAATTTCCAGAATCCAAAGAAAATCTTTTGAAAAAATTTCAACAGTTTCTTAAAGATTTCAAAGATTACAAAGCAACAGTGGACGAAAAAACATTTGAAAACTTTTCTCTTGAAGAATTTCAGACTGTTATAAGGTTATGTTTAATCTCAATACGCCTAGCCAGAGGATTTCTAAAAATTCTTTCAGAAGGATTAAATTTTATAGAATGTTCTGAATTTGAAGTTAAAATTATAAACACCGAATCTACTCTTGTTTTTGGTTACGGAGAAGATCTATTTCAAAAATGTGATGAAAATCACAAAACATTGGTAGAAGCGTTAGGCAGTTTAGCACCATTTTTTTCTTGTTTCAGCATAACTTTTTTCATAGTATTAGAAAGTTATATATCAGAAAAAAAGCTAGAAATAATTCCATACGAGTTTAGAGACGGAAATTTTAAGAATCCGGACGGCATCGACATGTATTTAAACGCATACGAAAAAAATGAAAAAATTAAAAATATTTTAAGATACATAAATGATGAAGAAGCAACTTTAAAATTTTTAGATACGACAGATAAAAAATTTTCCAATGCTTTAAAAGATCCTAATACTGATTTTATAAGTTTATTCTGAACACTCGCTACGTCAAACGTTGGATAAGTTTTCATATAGAAAAGTATGAAAAATAATTTATCTTTTGCGCTTCTTAAAATCCCCTTTTGCCCAGCTCCTAGGTTATGTCACAAATTCATAGCTTTACTTCCTCGCCCCCACACAATACGCGGGGCAAAGAATTCATATCAACAATTTAAGAACGCAACCTGCTCCTACTGCTCTTTTACGTTTTTTTGCTTTCGCTTTTTCTAGCAATATTTTTTCAAACTCTGGCAATGTGTTTTTGAACTCTATATTACTTATCCCTAACATCGCTTGGCTTAATCTTTTATTTACTAGGGCCTGTTCCCACTATTTGAAATAACAAAATTTCGAGTAATTTTTGGTTTGGATAAGGAAAATTTTTTTACAATACTGACGTATTGTAAAAAAATTTAACGTAGTACAAATCAAAAAGTACCGAAATATGGTCGTTAAACAGTAGTGGGAACAGGCTCTAATACCTTATTTATATCTATTAACATTTTTACCTTTTTTACCACCAATATTTTTATTTTAATTTAGTTTTTTTCTTTCAGTTTAATTTTTAGTTTAACTTTTTTTATTGATAGACAAGTCTAATTAACTATATGGTGTTAACAACTATTAAGTGTCTCACTGCTTTCGCCTATTTTCCCTAGTTTAGCACCACCAGACAAAGCAAGTCATACCTAAAAATGTTAAAAAATTATCAAAAATTCGCATCTTTAGCTTATTGAATACAAGTTCTTAACCAAATATTTTTTCAAAAAAATTTTTAACACGAAATTTTTTTTCAAAATAAGTCAAGGACAAAATATCACCAGATAAATTCATTTCATTTGTTTCTACAGATAATTTAGAAATTTTCATCATATTTCCACATATATATAATCCCCCTAAATCGGTATAAACTGTTACATGTTCTTCATCAAAAGCCCCCATTTCAG
Organism: Oscillospiraceae bacterium; assembly: GCA_031267335.1. GTDB lineage: Bacteria > Bacillota > Clostridia > Oscillospirales > Acutalibacteraceae > Improbicoccus. The sequence continues at coordinate 1,864 of JAIRZH010000003.1, forward strand.
TAACACCAGTGATATGTAATATTTTTCGATTATCAAGTATTAAATTATGGGGAATTTTTTTCCTAATATTTTCATCATTACCATTAATAAATTTTTTCAAAACTATCTCCTAAATAAAACGTATGATTAATATTAATAAATATGCTTTTTGCAGTATAACAAAGAAAATTAAGAGTCTATTTAGTATTCCAAAGCAACGCAGATTTTATGATAAAATTTTTAAAATTCAAAGTATGATAAAAACAAATACTGACGTATTTAACTAACGAACAATTCAGAATTTTAAAAATTTTAACTAAATATACGTTGCTTTAAAGATATTAGACAAACTATTAGATTACAAATATAGACTTTAACAGTTATAAACTCTGTTCCTACATATCTGAAATGATTAAATTTCAAGTAATTTTAAAGCAAATTTTGATGTTTTTTTACACTTACTTAATCGGCACCAAGTGAGCAAAACTAACAAAAATATATCAAAAAATTATGTTTTAAGGATTTAATGAGAACAAGTTCTAAATTTAAAGACTATTACATCGCCATCTTGCACTTCATAATTTTTGCCTTCTGAATTCACAAGACCTTTTTCGCGTGCTGCTGAAAAAGATTTATACTTAACTAAATTTTCATAAGAAATCACATCGGCTTTTATAAAACCTTGCTCAAAATCTGAGTGAATTTTTCCGGCCGCTTGGGGAGCTTTTGTACCGCGTTTAATACGCCATGCTCTAGTTTCATCTTCCCCAGAAGTTAAAAACGAAATTAACTCTAAATAATCATAACAAGTCTTAATTAATAACTCTAAACCAGAAGTTTCAAGATTCATATTAATCATAAATTCTTTACGTTCTTCTTGACTTAATTGTGCAATTTGAGCCTCAAATTCAGCGCAAACTGGAATCAATGGCGATTGATCGTTTTCGGCTATTTTTTTTACTTCTTTAAAATAAAAATTTTCGCAAGAATTAATTTCAGATTCTGCTACATTGCATAAATAAATCACAGGTTTAGAAGTTAAAAGCGGAGTATTTAAAATAAATTCTTCGTATTTTTCTTTTTCGAAAAAATTTGAAGCCATTTTAGCAGAAACGCCATTCTGCAAATTTTCTAGAATTTTCTTCCAAAAAATCATTTCATATTCGTATTTTTTACTGAATTTTAACATTTTGGCAATTTTTTCAATTTTGCGTTCAACCGTTTCTATGTCTGCAAAAATAAGCTCTAAATTTATGGTTTCGATATCGTTCTTGGGGTTAATGTTGCCGTTTACATGTGTAATTTCGTTATTTTCAAAACATCTAACTACGTGAATAATAGCATCTGTTTCACGTATATTTGCTAAAAATTTATTGCCTAAACCTTCACCTTTTGAGGCACCTTTAACAAGTCCTGCGATATCAACAAACTCAATAGTTGCATATATTTTTTTTTTAGATTTAAAAAGCTCCGTAAGAACATCAATGCGCCTATCAGGAACAGGCACAATGTTTATGTTTGGTTCCACGGTACAAAATGGATAATTTTGTGCACTAACAGATGCACCTGTTAAAGCATTAAAAAGCGTACTTTTGCCAACGTTTGGAAAACCTACTATACCAATTTTCATAATTTAACCATTATAATTTTTTATCCAAAAAATCCACTGATTTTTTTATGACATTGCGGGCAAATAATTTCTTTCGCATCAGGCCTTGACCAAACTACACCATCATAACCACATTTACAATGCATGGTAATAGGCTGAGCATCTTCGCGAAAAGCTCCAGCGATATTTAAATCTTCTTCTTCGATTTTATTGGATTTTTTTTCTTCTTTTTCCAAATTTTCGTCTAAATCGCTTAAATCATTTAAATCATCAAGATCATCTTTTTCGAATAACATTATTTTTCAACATCCTTTATTTCAATAAACGAATACTAAATTATAAAAATACTTTAACACTAAATTACTCTAATAATATTATATTTTAATAAAAAATATATTCAATAGACTTCTTTTGAAATTAATTAGTCCGCACAATAAAAACATTCTTAACCCAAACCAAATACATCTATTACAGTACTTATTTAATATTATTTTAAAAACTTTAATTTTTAAATTTATATTTTCAATTATGATTTGCTCTCTTGAAATACGTCAGTATTTAAGTACTAAAATCAATTTCCAAAAAAATTCATTATATAACTAATAGATTTTAAATTCAAATATAATATTTTAATTTTTAAATCAATAGAATTAAAACTGTGCTTCTAGCTAACAATCGTCGTACAGCAGATAGAATTAAAACTGTGCTTCTAGCTGACAAAGGTTGGAACTATAATACTATCACTAATGCTTTGCTTCTTGAGGATCCAAAAGTAAACTTTCGGACGACCAAGCCGAAGAGTTGGTTGTTCATTTAGAAGCAAGAACATATCTTAAAGCCTCACAGATTTGTGATTACATCGAAAAAACTTATAGCTTAAAATATACCGTTTCAGGAATAACAGAATAACTAAAAAGACAGGAATAACAGAATGGCTAAAAAGAAATGGTTTTTCTTATAGAAAGCCTCATGTATTTCCAGCAAAGGCACAAGAAGAAAAACAAGCTGAGTTTATAAGTGAATACGAGAAGCTAAAA
>JAIRZH010000051.1 GCA_031267335.1 Oscillospiraceae bacterium
ACGAATTTCAGGCTTATAAGCATTATAGCTATAGTTTTCTACGAAATTATAATGCTTACACTCTTGGTTTTTGCAATTATAAACCTGTTTTCCTGTTTTATTATGTCCATTCTTGGATATATCTTCGTTTCCGCAGTGAGGGCACTTAATAGTTGTTAACACCATATAGTTAATGTCTCCTTATAATTTAATATCACGAATTACCATTAATTTTGGTATTATGATTTTATTATTTTATTGCCGTTATTGTGGCTACTAAGTTATGATATCAAAAGGGATTAAAATAGTCTATGACATTACCAAATTTCTACTATCATAGTTAAAGACTTATCCAGATTTGGAAGAAATCATATTGAAGCCGGTGTTTACATAGAGCAAATTTTCCCTATGAAAAACATCAGGTTTATTGCGATAAACGATGACGTGGATAGCAATAAAGGCTATAACGAAATGATGCCGCTGAAAAATTTGTTTAACGAATGGTATTCAAGAGACATCAGCAAAAAAATCAAATGTTCTCAGAAAATCATAAGTAAACAAGGTTTTTCAATCGGACAACCACCATATGGATATAAAAGAAGTTTTGAAAATCCAAGAATTTGGGTAATCGAAAAAAAATCTGCAGAGACAGTGAAAATGATTTATAAAATGAGACTTAAAGGAAAAAGTATTAACAAAATTGCTGTATTTTTAAGTACGAATAAAATTTTAATTCCTACGCAGCATTATTTGGTCCAAGGTATCCGAAGACCGATTAAATTAGCGAGGGATAAATTTTTTTGGTCGCAAAGTACAATTACTGCAATTTTGAAAAATCAATCTTACACAGGCGACGTTGTGAATTTTAAGACTTGCCAAAAATCATTTAAACTGAAGAAACGCTTTGAAAATCCAAAAGATAACTGGGAAGTTTACAAGGAAATACATGAACCTATTATTGAAAGATCAATATGGGAAGATGTTCAAAAAAACAATTGGAATAAAGCAAAGAAAACCGAAAAACACAGAAAAAAATATGTTTTCGAATTTCTTAAAATGTTCTGATTGCGGCGGAAATCTTAATCATATAAATCCTTTGACTTCCAAACATTACAGTCATTTCTCTTGTGGAAATTTTCGAAGAAAAAATGGCTTGTGTGATGAATCTCATTATATAAGGGTTGAAATCTTAACTGATATTGTAAAAGACCATATAAGTGGAATTGTAAAATTCGCTAAAGATTTCAGAGATGATTTCGTAAGTTTAATAATGGGCGAAAATCATAAGCAGGCCAAATTAATCAAAAAGAAAAATCAAGACACATTGCAAAGATTAATAAATCGAAACAATGAGCTTGATACTCTTTTTGAGAAAATCTTTGAGGATAAATCATTCGGTAGACTAAGTGAAGAAAGGTTTTTGAAACTATCTGTAAAGTACGAAGATGAACAACTCTTACTTAAAGATGAAATCAAAAACCTGGTAAACACGGTCTCGAAGGAAACATCCAACGAAAACAATGTATATGAATTTCTTAAAATCGTCAATCGAAATTCTGAAGTTAAAGAATTAACAAGAGAAATCTTAAATGAATTTGTTGACAAAATTATAGTTTGGCATGCCGAGAAAATTAACGGTGTAAAAAGCCAAAAAATAGAAATTCATTACAAATTGATTGGGTATATTAATTTTCAAGACAAAATCAGTCTTGAGAAAAAAGTCTCATGATGATTTTTAAAAAGAGATTAACTTAAAAATTAAGTTAATCTCTAGGATTTTAAAATTAAAATGATCAATAGTTTCTTTTTTAAAGTTTTTTACCTTATGAACGTTCAGCTTCGGGCGAGAGTGGTTTAAAAATTTTCTTTGTCCAACCCAAAAATTACTCGAAATTTTGTCATTTTAAATAGTGTAAACAGGCTCTAATTTATTGTTATAAACATAGTGTCGGAAACAAACCCAAAACAATGCTGCCGTATTGTGAAAAAAATTTAACGTGATATAAATTAGAAAGTACCGAAATACGTTTGGATAGTAAGTGTAGGCTTTAGTTTAACTTAATTGTTAAATTATTGTAATATTTTATGAAATTTCCATGAAATAATATATTATGAATATTGATAATAAGAAAAGATCTTTAGCTGTAGTTATTTTTGTATGCACTGTGTTTTCTGTATTTATAATTCGTTTAGTAGATTGGCAAATTATTAATTCAGATTATTATAATAAACGTGCTTTAAGTAGCAACGCTTATATCATAAAATCCGCTGCTGTAAGAGGAGAAATTTTCGATTCAGATGGCGTCGGGCTTGTTGTTAACAAAATTGGGTATTGTGTAATTTTAGATCGTTTAACTGCGCCACGCGGGAAAGAAAATAAATTAATTGTTGAAATCACTAAATTTATAGAAAAAACAAATTGCGTTTGGAATGACACACTACCTATCACCATAAGTAACGGAAAATTCGTTTTTATTGATGAAAAACAAAGCCAAATTAAAGACTTAAAAAAATTTCTTAAAATCAATTCAGAGGCATCCGCTTCGGATTGTATTGGGATTTTGAGCAAAAAATTCGTTTGTTCTAGTTTCAACCGTGATGATAGAAGACGTATTTGTAGTATTTTATATAATTCAGCTCGCAACGGAGAATTGAATACAAAAGCCGCGCCTTTAATTATTTCAGAAAATATTAGTCAAAAACTTATGTTAATTTTATCTGAATGTTTACCGAATTTACCAGGAATTAAAATAAATAAAACTTTAGTAAGAAATTATTGTTCAGGCGATTTAGCGCCACACATAATCGGCTATATATCAAGCATGTCAAGCGAAGAATATGAAAAAAACAAAGGCAATTACAATATTGATGAAAAAATCGGTAAATCTGGAATTGAGGCTGCTTTTGAACAAAAATTACGTGGTTACGGTGGAAAAAAGGCTATACAACTTGCACGAAACGGGGATATCATCGGCACAAATGATATCGTTGAACCAAAATATGGAAATAGTATTTTTTTAACAATTTCTTCTAAATTACAAAGATGCGCTTCCGAATCGCTTGTGAAAAATATAAAATCAGCATATGAAAAAGGCGCACACGGGTGCAATTCTGGGGCCGTAGTTGTTTTAAATGTTCGTGATTTTTCAGTTTTAGCTGCAGCAAATTATCCAACTTATAATTTGTTAGAGCTTGACGAAAATCGAAATTATTATTCAAAGCTTTTGCAAGATAGCAGTCTGCCACTGCTTAATAGAGCTTTTTCGGGAACTTATTTGCCCGGCTCTGTTATTAAGCCTATAACTTTATGTGCCGCGCTCGAAACTGGAGTTTTAGAGCCGGATGAAATGATTAATTGCAATGGTGCATTTAATTTTTATCACGGTTACACACTTCGTTGTATGGGAAAACATGGAAATATCAACCTAATCAAAGCGATCGCGAAATCTTGCAATGTTTTTTTTGCTGAGCTTGGACGCAGAATCGGTGGTTCTGAATTCGCAAAATTTGCAAAAAAATTTGGGCTTGGAATTAAAACCGGATTAGAAATTACCGAAAGTACTGGAACGTTAGCGTGCCCGGAAAATAGCAAAACTAATAATACTCCGTGGTACGATTCGATGGCATCACAAGCAGCGATAGGGCAATCAGATACTTCCGTAACTGCAATTCAATTAGCTGCCTATGCAGCTACAATCGCATCCGGGAAACGTTTTAAAACACATCTTGTGAAAAAAATTACAAATTATTCATTAACAAATACATTTTCATCCAATGAAATTCCTGAATTAATAGAAAGCAATATAATTAATGAAGAAAAATTAAATTTCGTTAGATCAGCAATGCAAGAAGTTGCAATTTCAGGAACTGCTTCTGATTTTAAAAATTTTCCAATTAAAATTGCAGGCAAAACTGGAACTGCACAAAATATTGGCGATGATCACACAACTTTTATTTGCTACGCGCCATTCGAAAACCCTGAAATTGCTATTGCGGTAATTTTGGCCAACGGTAAATATAGCATAAATTCAAAAAACGTAGCTAAAGACATTTTAAATTGTTATTTTTTATAATTGATTTTAAAATTATTTTAACAAATGAATCTTTAAACCACTCTCGCCCGAAGACGGGGAAATTAAACCTGGTACATGGAAATTAAAAGTATCCACAATAATACGCCGAATTTGCCTTCCTCACGCTTTGAATTTTAAAAATTTTATCGTTAAATCTGTATTACTTAGAAATATTAGACAGGCTCTAAGGAAGATTTGAAATTTTTTGTGAAATTGTCAAAAGATAAGCATTGAAAAATTCTTCTAAAACAAGGAGTTTGCGTAAGTGATTAAGATTAAACAATTTGATTTAATAATTGTATTGCTTGCTTAGCAGTGGCTCTAGTATCGGGATTACTATCTAAACACCTTTCTAAGAAAGTGTGTAAATTTTGACCAATTTCATTACCAAATCTATCTTTTGTTCGAGTTGACAATATAGTAGTATTAAAAGTTTCATTCACCATATCTGTTGTTTTTTTGTTAAAAATTAAACAATAAATTACTGCGGCAGCTGAATAAACGTCGCATTTTTTTCCATCATATTTACTATCTGCTTTTTGTTGGAGTGGGAAAAATTTTTGTATTTCTGGTGCCATCATTCCTAGTGTGCCACAGATGGTTACAGTTAAATCCGAACGTTTTGAAATTCCAAAATCACATATTTTTATTCGCCCGCCATTAGTTATTAAAATGTTTTCAAGTTTAATATCTCTGTGAGCTATATTTTTTTCGTGTAATGCACTTAAACCAGAGAAAATTTGATTTGCCCAATTTAAAATGTCATTTATTTCTATTGGCGTAATTTTGGAAAGCTCTTGCAAACCATCAATATAATCCATAGTGAAACAAGTTACACCACGTTCTTCGACTATACTTTTATGTTTTATCACATTATCGCTTTCCACATCTTTAATTTGCTTCCAAACGTCTTTTTCATATTTAATAGATATTCTGGAAGTTAGCCCACCGTTTTTTGGCATAATTTTTACGGCAACATCTTGTCCTTTTTTATCAGTACATAAATAAACTTCACCAGATTGTCCACTACCTAAAGAATGTTGAATAATTAAATTATGTTTTTTTAAAATTTCTTGGTTTAGTTCTTGCAATCTTCTTGAGATTTTTGGTGCAACATTATTAACCCACTGTGGTATAATTTCTAGTACTAAATCTAAGTCATCTAGTTCGCTCTTGAGTATCAACCCGAATGTCTGTTGCTTTAAATTTTGTTTAATTTGATTGATAACTTTTTGTTCCCACAAAAGTTCTAATTGAAAATTCTGAGATAATGAAAACAAAGTGTTTATGTTAAATGAATTTATTTTTTCATCTATCGCTTGATCAGAAGTCAATTGTAATAAATCTATTTGGGCAAGACATGCCTTATATGATTGACCTGTAATTGGAAGAAAATTTGACATGATTAATAACAAACCTGTTATTGTTTTATCTAATTTTGTACGATGTACTTTGTTTTTAAATTTTTTACGTTCAGTGTTTAATTTTTTCATACCAAATATAATGTCAACAGAGGTTTTAAGTTTTTCAACGTAAAAAATTCGTCCACCGATTATAACTGGAATCAAAAGACTTGTTCATGAATAGAAATCAGAACAAAACAACACATAACGTCATAACTTTAAACGAAGTTTAAATGCAAATTCCAAATTCCGCAAGCAACCCGAAATAAGGTATCATCAATACC
>JAIRZH010000114.1 GCA_031267335.1 Oscillospiraceae bacterium
TTATAAGTAAAATAATTTTATCAATACCTTTTTCTAAAATAATTTCTTTGATCACCGATGTTTGTATTAAATTTTGTGAATTTTCTTGAGTTTCATTGCTCCAATAGTCGAATTGCAAACATAACATTTGCCCAATTTTTTCTTCTATTGACATTTGCTCAGGGTCTTTCGCATTTGCGAAATTTACCAATAAACTTAAGAATAATAATGAAGAAACAAACATTGAAATAATTTTTTTAAATATACACAAAACTCTTTAAAATTTAATTTTATAACTTAAAATCTATTCTACAATTTAAAATTTAAATTTTTCAACAAAATAGTGAAATTCATAAAATCATATCATTCTCACGAAATTTTCAATTTAATATTTAGGCCTTTTTTAATTTTTTTAATTTGCCTGGCACCTAACCAGTTGTGAGGTAAATTAGTTATACGCGCTATTTTAAGATACCAAAAATAACCTCTAATTAAATAGTTCGACAAGCTTTAAATTATTTGTTATTATTTTTTATGTTAGGAAATATTTTCGAAAAAATAACTGATTATTCAAAAAATCCAAAATAAAAATTTCAAACTCATAAAGAGGCGATTACATAATGTTGTTAAAAAATAACTTTAATAGCGATCAAATAAAAGAAAACCAAACTGAAGATAATCAAACCAAAAACAATCAATTAGAAGAAAATCAAACAGACACGAAAAAAAAAGGGGGGGGGCGTAAGGATTGTTATTAAAAGTCAGATTCAAAAAAATTCAAAATTTAAAAAAAAAAATAAATTTTCAAAAGTTTTTGCTGTAAGCTTAGCAGTTTTAAATTTATTTTCTAACAATTTTAATTTGATTAAAGCTACTGATAAAAATAATACTAATAAAAAGACTTCAACTGATAAAAATAATACTAATAAAAAGACTTCAAGTGTCGTAAAGTTTGTCGGCATCGGAGGCACAGCGCTTTTAGCAACATATTATATAATTAAAAGATGTAAACATATTAAAGGTATTCTTCCAAAAAATTTTGTAGAATCTGAAAGTAATTTTCCAGAAGAATCTCAAAAATTCAAATATAATTTCCTAGATATTTTCCCAAAACAGAAAGAAATTCATGAAGGATTTCAAAAAAGGCTTTTGGAAAGATTTCGAAGATGGTTTGAAAATTATGGTTATGAAAAACAATATGAAATAATAAGAAGAATAGAACAAAATATCGCTACTGATGAAGAATTAAAAGAATTTGTAAATTATAACCTCGAAATAATCGAATTAGCTAGACGATATCTGGAAGTTTTTTCAAATGGATTAAATTTAGAAAATTACAAAAAAGATAAAGAAATTACAATTATAAACACTGGAGCTATTATTTGCTTGTTTAAAGAAGATCTATTTAAAAAATGCGATGATAATCATAAAACATTAGAAGAGGTATTAGGCGATTTGAATGAATTGGTTTCTGTTCTTTTTATAATTTTTGGATTATTATCAGAAACCTTTTCTTCATATTATTTTTGTAATGTTGTTAATGTTTCTGATATTAATTTTCATTATGTTTCATATTTAAAACAGTTCTTAGTGAGAGGATGTAAAATAATTGTAAATGATAAATTTGCGAGATACGAAAATAAAGCATTAAAGGAAGAAATAGGAATTTGTAATTCTGAAGTTGAACTTATACTTATTAACGCATATGAAAAAAATGAAGCTTTAATATTTTTAAATAATTTAAGTGAAAATTTAAAAAATCCGTTTAACGTACAAAGCAATAGTAATATTTCAAAATTATTTATACCCCATAGAAAAGAAAAGAATCGTTGTACAGCAGATAGAATTAAAACTGTGCTTCTAGCTAGCATCGGTTGTGTCCTCAAATTGTTGATATGAATTCCTCGTCCCGCACAATACGCGGAGCGAGGAAGCAAAGCTGTACTCATTCGAATTCAAATTCCGAGATCGAAATTAAAATTAAATTCATTCTAAAGTCTAAGTAAAATCATGCTAAAGGTTTATTGATTTTTACAAATCCAGAATTTCAGTTTGAATGTGTATATAAATTTGTGACATAACCAAAGTTATCACAAGTTTATCTAAAACGGATATTCGAGACTTCCTGCCAGCAGTGTTTTTTTCTGCGAAAAGTATCAGCAATTTCTAAAAAGACGTAATAGTCTATCAAAAATATATTTTTCTATGCCAAAAACCTCTTTATATTTGCTTATTGCCATTTTAGCAATTTTAATTTGATTATTCAATTTTTTATCACCTTTTTTACTTTAAGAATGGTGATTGTATCATGTTTTCTTATTTTCGGACAGGTCTAATATATGCTTTTTTCTTATCCAATAATAAAGATATATTTGCGCAATTCCTGCATATTTACCAAATGATTGGGAAGTTTTGTGAGGGAAAAATTCCTTTATAGCTTTTTGTACCCAAACGTCATTTGGAAATGCCTCAAGTTTGTGGAATCCATAAAGAAGCACACAATTTGATACTTTAGGCCCAACACCAGAAATTGTTCTTAACAAAAAATGCGCTTGCGTGAAATTTAGAAAAAATATTTTTTCTAAATCAACTTGTTTTTTATAAACTTTTTTCGCTGCATCAATTAAATATTTAGCTCGGAATCCTGAACGTATCACGCTTAGATCATCCTCAGTTAACTGTGAAAGTATTTTAGGGCTCGGAAAAGAAAAATAATCTTTAATTTTATTTCCAAAATTTTCACATAATTTTTTTATTATTAATTTAATACGTGGAATATTATTATTTTGTGATATTATAAAAGAACATAAAACTTCCCATGGATCTTGCCGAAGAATTCGTATTCCTTTGCCTTCCCGGTAAATATTTTCAAATAATGGATCTAATTTAATTATTTCTTTATCGAAAATAAAATAATCTAAATTTAAATCAAAATAATTTTTCCAAAAATCGATATTTTCATTATCGCTTTCTATAATTAAATTTTCATTTTTTACATATAAATAAGCTTTAAAATCAAAAACAATCCCTACCCATTTAGGGTGTTCATAACTCCAGCGAAAACATTGTCCACATTCTAATGTTTTTTTGAGATTAAAATTTTTTGTAATAGAAATAGAAATACTCATATCTAAAAATCCAAAAAAAAATAATAAAAAAATATAAATTTTAAAAAAAATTTCTAATTTTTCGGAAAAATCAATGCCGAATTACATACAAGACGAATTTAAAGTTAAAATATATAAAATCTGTTTAAAAATTTAATTTCGTTTTTTAATAATTTGTTCACATTAAACCCGTAAATGCAACTTCTAGCAATTTTTGATATATCTTTTTGTTTTCCCTCGCTCGAAAAACCAGTCAAGTAATGTAAAAAAATGCTAAAACATGCCAAAAATTATCTAAAATTTATATTTAAATTCTTAATTAGCATAAGTTTAAAAATAAGAACTCGGATTAACCGGTTTACCGTTTTTGCGAAGTTCAAAATGAAGATGCGCTCCGGTCGAATAACCTGTATTTCCACCATATCCGATGACTTCGCCTTTCTTTATTTGTTGTCCTTTTTTCACAGTCGCTAAACTCATATGAGCATATAATGTCGTATAACTATTTTTGTGTTTAATTATAATATACGTCCCATAGCCACGACCATTATTTCCCGCGTCTATATAAATAAAAGCAACTTCGCCGTCTTCAGCAGCCAAAATTTCAGTACCATAAAAATTCGGACCTGAAAAATCTATTGCTCCATGAGCTTTCTTACGTTGTTTAGTATCATTAAAATCTGATGTTATTATCCAAGAACCCTTGAATGGACGACTGATTTTAAAATCATCAGGTCCTTCAGGAGTTAAAAAAATATTATTTCTTTGTTTTTTTAAAATTTCATCTTTTTTTCTTTCGGTTTCTATTTTATCAAAAACACGTTGAAGTTCATTTTCGTCTTTCTCGATAGCGATCTCCGAATGCTGCCGTGATGTTTTACTTTTTTGGAAAAGTTCTTCTAAATTTTGGCGACTTTTTGTTAATACGATTTTACAATTTTTTATTTCCTTTAAATTTTTTTCATTTTGTTGCTTTTTTTGTATTAATTCAAAAATTTTCTGATCGACTTCTTCGATAATCGTAGTAACTTTATTTCCAAAAAATTTCGCAAGCTTAATTTTATCAAAAAAATCTCCAAAACTTTTGGAAGCTAAAATAATTTCTAAAATTCCAGGATTGTTTGCTTTATGGATTGACGCTAAAAACTTACCAAGATCTGCTATATTTTTTGATATTTCCTTTTGATAATTGATAATATCTTGTTTTTCTTTCAAAACTTGTTTGTTTAATTTAAAAATTTTTATATTGAGTGCATCTATTTCAGACTTTAATTTTGATATTTTTTCATTAATATTTTCTTGATTTTTAATTTGATTTCTTATATTTTTTTTGTTTTCTTCAATTTTTTTTTTCATATTTTCGGCTTTTTGTTTTAATTTCGAAAGTTCGGCAGAACATTCTAAATTTTCGGAAAAACAATTAGTTAAAAACAGCAAAATACATAAAAAATTAATAGTTTTTTTAAAAATAATTACCAAACAACAACCTCAGACATTTCTTTTTTCAAATATTTTCCGATTGTGACTAAACCCCCAATTAAACCTAAAATTAACCCCATAGAAATAAACATTATTAGCATTTGGTTTGAAAATTTTTCAAATGGAAGAATATTAAATGGTATTGTGTTATTTGCAATTTTAACAAACCAACTGTAAATAATTCTAAGTGCAAAAAAAGATAAAGTAGCTGAAAAAGTTCCTATTGCTACGCCTTCTATAGCAAATGGCAAACGAATAAAATTATTTGTTGCACCTATTGATCTTAATATATTTATTTCAAATCTTCTGTTGTGCATAGCAATACGAATAGTATTTGAAATTATAAGTAACGAAACTGCGCCTAAAGAAATTACGATCCAAAAACTTATAGCAGCAAAAATATGTTTTAAATTTGATAATTTTTCAGCTATTTCGCTTCGATCGCTTGTAGTGTCTACACCCTCGATTTTCATAATTTCAGAAATCGTAGCACTATATTGGCTTAAATCTGAAAAGCTAACATGAAATGCATCTGGTAATGGGTTAGATTCACCTTTAAAAAAACCTGAAACTCTTTCGCCTAGCATACCTTCATAATCTTTAATGGCTTCTTCTTTTGAATAAAAATCATATGAAGAAATATTTTCGATATTATTTATGCCTAATTTTACTTTTTCTAAATCGGCGTCTTTAAAAAGATAAACAGTTATGCTATTTTGGCCTTCGATGTTTTTTAAAATAAATTTAATATTCTCAGCAACAATAAATGTAGCACCAGTTAACAAAAGGCAACAAATCATAACCATAACAGACGCCAATGACATAAATCTGTTAATCCATATATTCTTAAAACCTTCTTTTAAAAAATATATAAAAGATGTCAATGTACTTTCACCTTAAGAAACTTTTGTGATATTTTCGGATTGATAATCAATGAATCCTGCACTATCTGCACGAACTTTTCCGCTACATAATTCTATTATTCTAAATGGAAATTTTTCCACTACCGAAAGATCATGAGTTACCATAATAACTGTAGTACCGTGAAGATTAATATTTGCCAAAAGCTCAACAATTTCGTAAGACATAGAAGGATCAATATTTCCTGTTGGCTCATCCGCTATAATTATTTTAGGATTATTCACAATAGCTCTCGCGAGCCCGACACGTTGTTTTTCTCCCCCGGAAAGTTCACACGGCTTTCTATTTGATTTGCCTTCAAGAGAAACAAGACTCAAAACATAAGGTACACGCCTTCTGATACTCCTTTCATTAGCACCTACTATTCGCATTGCAAAAGCAACATTTTCAAAAACAGTCATTTTATCAATAAGACGAAAATCCTGGAATACAATTCCCATTTTGCGGCGATAATAAGGTAACTCACGCTTTTTAATTCTAGTGATATTAGCTCCGGATATAAAAATATTTCCTGAAGTAATTTCTTCTTCTTTGAGGATAAGTTTTAAAAGTGTGCTTTTACCAGATCCAGAAGCACCAACTACGAAAACAAACTCACCTTGTTCGATGTTTAGACTAACATCGTTTAAAGCAAAAATATTTTTTTCATATACTTTTTTAATATTAGTAATTGTAATCATTGAATATTATCCTTGTTATTTTCTTAAATTTCCTTAGTATTTTCTTTAAGATATCTATGTACCATTAAAGCTATCTTAAAGACGATGGCGTCTTCGAAATTTCTTAAATCAAGGCCAGTCATACGTTTAATTTTTTCAATTCTGTAAACGAGTGTATTTCTATGTACGAAAAGTTTTCTAGCAGTTTCAGAAACATTTAAACTATTTTCAAAGAATTTATATATCGTAAACATAATTTCTCGATCTATAGATTCTATAGAACATTTTTTGAAAACTTCTTTTAAAAATACTTTACAAAGTGAAATAGGCAACTGATAAATCAAACGTGCAACGCCCAATTGGCTATAAATTGCAATTGATTTTTCGTTTTCAAAAATTTTACGAACTTCTAGTGCAACTTGCGCGGCCCTGAATGAATCGCCAAGCTCAGAAACTTTATTAACAACTGTTCCGAAACCAGCTATACATTTTATATAGCATTCAGTCGCTAACGAACTTATAACGGATAACGCAATCTTTTCAAAATCCAATTCACTAAAATCATTACTAAGTTCTTTTATAACTACGACTTCATTTTCGCTTAGAACAATAACAAAATCCTTGGAACCATCAGGGAACATGCTTCGAATAACGCTATACAATACAGCATCGTGTTTTGATATACATTTAAATATCATGCATATACGATTAACATTTGTAGAAATTTTAAGTTCAAGTGAACGAACGCTTATATCGCCAGGCAAAACATTATCTAATATTATATTTTTTATAAATTCAGTTTTGCTATGTTTTGCACCATAAAATTTCGACACAGAATTAAATGGAACACAGATTAGTTTAATTAATTTTTGTGTTTCTTCTTCCATTCCTTCAATGCCTAATACATACTGGCCGAAAATCTTACTGCCAAAAGATTTATACGAAAAACCATCTTTATAAACAATTTCAGAATCAGAAACAGATTCTAAATTAACATCTCTTACCTTACCGCAATTTTCTATATCGGTGCTGGCTATTACCTCAAAACTTTCATCGAGTATTTCAATGGCTTTGCTGGATTCGTTAGCCATACTTTTTATCATATTTTGAAAAAAATTATTTATCACAAAACCCTCTCTAAAGAATTAATAAAAAAGTAAAAATTTACTAATTACAGGATGTTTAATATGCCTACTGATGTATTCTACGATATATAAAAATAAAAATACAAGCTCTTGCTTAAAGTCCAAGGCTATTCTATAAAATTAAAATTTTGTTAAAAAATTAACAAAGAAATCTAAAAGTTTGACAATTTTGTAATTATTGATATAATTATTTATTAATAACTAATTTAGTTATATGAAAATACAATAAAAATTTTTTTAAAAATCGCCAGGATAAAAGTGACTTAGGTGTATTGTTGATGCCTCAAGGAGCTTTGAAAAAACGAAGTATTCCAGTAGAGTTTTGAAAGAAATAAAAGAAGGTGTTAAAGAAGTGAAATCCATAAATGAAGATTTTTCAGCGGATTCTGAAAAAATAATAAAACTTGATTCAGAATTAAAATATGTGGTGCCAGCGAAAGGGGATAAAGTCGATTTTGATATTTTTGTTAAAGAATTAGATAATTTATTTGCCACTTGTAAAACGAGAATACGTTTTTTAGGTTGGGGGAAAGAAAGAAAGAAAAATCTGTTAAATAATTTTAATTTTAAATTTAAATTCGTTGCTAGTGATAAAACAACTAAACTTAATAATAAAAAAAATTTTAAAGAAATTGCTGATTTTTTAGTTTTAGAAATAAAAAAAATTATGGAATATTATTCAAAATATTTTAATTCTTCAACTGAAAAGGAAAAAATTAATAAAAAAATTCAAAATATAAACAAATATATTGAAGAACAATTAGGTGAAGAAAAAAATTTAGTTAAAAAAATCGAAAATATTTCTGAAAGCTCAAGCCAAAGTACTTTTTTTGAAGACAAAATATATATTGAAATTTATAATAATTCTTTGAAAGCATACAATAGTTTAGTTGAAGAATTTAGAAAAAAATTTAAGGAAAGAAAAGAAGAAATTAAATCTGACAGAGATAGTAAAATGCTAAAAATTAGAGTTAAAAAAATGTATTCTGTGGTTCTTGAATGTTCGATAAAAGTTAACGATATTTTGGAAGATTTCGAAGAAACTGATATATATAAAAAATATGGAAACGAAATTGCAGAAATACAATCACAAGTTAACAAATTTTGTAGTGAATTTAAAAAAGAATATACCAGAGCTAAAACATTTTTAGTTTATTCGAGCGTAAATGGATCAAATAATGAAACGATATTGGAAATAAAAAATTTTATTAATCAATTTAGAGACAAAATCTATTATTTTTATTCTTGTTGTTTGAAACTATATTTAGAAAGAGCAAGAATGGAAAGAGCTAGGAATTTAATTGCAGAAACCAAAAACGTTGGTTATTATAAAAAATTAATCGAAGATTTCGAAATTGGCAAAAATTCTATAAATAATAAATTGTCTGGAAAAATGATTATGCATGATTTAGAAGAAAAAAGTTTAAAAGAAATTAATGCATTAAGAGAAATGTCACGCGAATTTGAATTATTGCTAAAATATCCTTCGGGCGCTCGAACTATGTATAGAAAATGGAGAATGTTTTTAAAAATTGTCGCTATGAAATATATGCCATTAATGTCACAGTTTGCGATGATATTAGGAATGATGACTGCCCCAAAAACTTCAGCAGTTAATAAATAGGCTCTAAGAGCCTGTCTGATATCTTTTTAGCAGCACATATTTAACTAAAATTTTTAAAATTCTGTATTGCTCGTCAGTTAAATACATCAGTATTTGCCTTCCTCGTGTTTTGAATTTTAAAAATTTTATCGTTAAATCTGTATTGCTTAGAAATATTAGACAGGCTTTAAAGACATATACCATATTGATTTTTAATTTTTTTAATATCAAAATGTTTAAAGTTAGTAAAAATTTTTAGTTAGGTTAAAGTTAAATATTTTTTACGGAGTGTTTTAAAATTAAAAAAAATCAATTTAAGGTATTTTTTTGTCTTTTTACTTATTTGACGTTTATTTTCTGTTTTTTTAATTCTTGTTTTTCGGTAGAATCACAAACTAAGATAGTTATTTATCACACAAATGACATACATGGCCAAATTGAAAGTATTTGGTCGAGCGGCATTTTAAAGAATATAGGTTTTGACATACTTAAAAACATAAAGGGAAGTACTCCGAATTCTATTTTAGTTGATGCCGGGGATATAAGCCAAGGTTCGATTTTTGATAAATTAAAAAACGATAATCCTATAGTTGAAATGATGAATTTAGTTGGCTATGACCTCATGGTGCCCGGCAACCATGATTTTGATCTAGGAAAAGATAAATTTAAAAAAATGAATGAAAAAGCGAATTTTCCAATAATATCAGCAAATATAAAATTAATGAATTCAAAAGATTTTTTATATAGTAACTTTATAAAAGAAGTAGCTGGCAAAAAAATAGCATTTTTCGGAATTACAACTAGTGAAACTAAAAAAACAACTATTCCGGAAAATACAGATGGGCTTATTTTTTTAGATGAAATAGAAGTTTCTAAAAAACAATTCGAAAACCTTAAAAAACAAAATGTTGATGCAATTATAGCTATTACGCATTTAGGGAATGATCCTTCGACTAATCATAAAAGTCGTGAAATAGCTCAAAAGTTGCCTGGCCTTACTGCTATCATAGATGGGCATAGTCATAGTAATATTGTCGAAAAAGTCAATGGAGTAACTATTGCCCAAACCGGTTGTTCGTCAAAAAATTTAGGTAAAATAGAGTTAATTTTCGAAAATAATAAATTAGCTAAAATCGAATCTATTATAATTCCAGCATCCGAAATAGGAAAAACTTTTATTTCAGACAACAAAATTGTACGTAAATATCGGCAATTTTATGAAAAAATTTCAGATTTTGCCGAAAAAGTTATTGGAAAAACCGATAATATAATTTTTGGCGGTACATATGAGAATCAAAATGTTAGTCGAATGTTTGAATGTCCTATGGGGGATTTAATATGTGACGCAATGCTTTTTAATGGCAAAAATAAATTAAAATTGCAAGAAGAATTTAAAGATATCCCTGTAATCGCATTCGAAAACGGAGGCGCTATAAGAGGAACTATTAATTTTGGATATATTAAAATGTCAGATATAATTTCTGTTTTGCCACAAAATAATAAAATAACAGCTCAAATAATAACCCCGAAAATTTTATATGAAGTTTTCGAACGTGGTGTTGGAAAAATGACGATATCTTCAGATTTAAATGAAAGTTTTAACGGGGTTTTTGGTGGATTCCCACATATTTCAGGCGCAAAAATAAATTTTGATATTTCGAATTCTGCTTATAATTACATAAATAATTCAGGTGGTTCGCGTGTGAAATCAGTTTATATTACTGATTCTAACGAAAAAGAAATAAATATTCTTGACCGAAAAGACGATAAAACCAAATTAATTTTATTGTGCAATGATTATACTATTCATGAATTTCCTTCGATTTCGCAAAAAGAAATAATTAAAAAAGGAGATTTTCTTTCAGATATTTTAGCTGAATATATCCAGCATCTTACATTTGAAAACGGAGGAAGTTTTAGTTATCCGATAACAAAAAATAGAGTGAATCTTATAAATAAATTTAAAAACGACAACTTTGATGCTGAAATTACTGTTTGCGATGAATCTGGAAATTTATCCAATTCTGAAATAAATGTTTGTATCGATAATCAAAAACATGAATGGCGTAAAACAGATCAAAACGGTAAGATAACAATTCAATTAAAATCAGGATCTCATAGAATAACTTTAAAACATGGAGATTTAATATCTGAAATTTTGCTTTCGAATATTTCTGATTTAAAAACCGGATTCGCATTTTTAGATAATAAATCCAGTTTTGATTTTAAAAGTGTTTCAAATATAATTAAGCAAATTCCTTATAAAATTTTATTTGATCATGAGAATTTAATTAAATTTGCAAGAAAATCTTATAATTCGCTTAATGATAAAACTAAAGCTCAAGTTTTTAATTATAGTAAACTAGTTAATGCCGAAAATGAAGTTTCGAAATTTAAAGAAAATTATTTTGAATATATTTTCAAAAATGATCATCATGTTATTTTTATTAATCTTATAATAATTTTAATTTCAATTGCTGCATTTTTAATAATAAAAATATCTAAAAATAAAGAGCTTTCAAAAAGTCTAAATAATTAATCTATATAAAGTTTAAATTAAAAATCTTTAGAATTTGTATTCAGCAAAATTAAAATATAAATTTTTAGATAATTTTTGATGTCTAATTTCGGCGGTGCAATAAATTGTTTGATTAAAATTTCTTGTTAGAGCTCGTTCTCATTATTTAAAATGACAAAATTTCGAATAATTTTTGGTTTGAACAAGGAAAATTTTTTCACAATACTGACGTATTGTGAAAAAAATTAACGTATCTTTTCTTTTCTATGTTGTGCTTTTAATTCTTGGCATTCTAATTTTGTTAGAAAATTTGTTTTTTCATAGTCTATTGACTTTACACTATTTATTTCATAAATTCGATCGTTATAGGTATGTTGGATAAGTTCTTAAGTTAAAAACAAATTTTTAGACAATATTTTGTAAATGTTTTGAAGGAATTTCGGTGAATATTAAACTTTTTTTAGATAAGGTTTTAGCTAAAATCAAAAATCCTGAAATAACCATATTGGATCAGAGTAATATTACAGTCAACCAAATAATAAATCGAGCAAAAAATATTTTTAAAATCCGGAATTTATTTAAAGTTAAGAAATTTTTTTTAAAAATTCTTGCTGTTAATTTAGCGGTTTTATTTATGGCTAGCATTATTCGAGTAGACACTACGGGAATGATTGTAGAAACCAACAATGATAGTAAAGAAAAAGTCTCGGCCGAAGATTTTGAAGAAAAAATCAAAATATTTAGTAAACAAATCGAATTTAGAGAACAAATCGAATCAGCCGCTGAAAATATCGAAAAAATTAAACGTATAATTGAATCAAATTCAGAATTGTTACCGGATTTTAATGATTATTTAAAAAATATAAAACTAGTGGTTTTATTGGAAAATTTTGATATTAATCGAATAGATGTTCTAAAAAATAATATTTTAAAAATTTTATTAATTTTAGAAGGAATTTTTAATCGTTTTAAACAAGAAATAGAATATCGGGAATGTCGTTATGGTTTAGAACACTTATTAGAGAACTTTTCGAATTATTCTTATAATGAATCCAAAAAAATTATTTATTTTCTTCTAGCACAAGTAGAAGCTATAATTAAAAATTTGATATCCGAATTTAAAGAAGCGAAAAATTTAGAAGAATTTTTTAGTTTGCTTAGTTGTCTCGAATTTAATTATTTTTATTTAATCTTTTATCAGATAATTGCAAAGCTTAACGAAGCCGAAGAAGAAGCCTTGATCAAAGATTTTAATGAAATAATCGAAAAATCCAGAAAAGCCGAAGAAAACAAAACCGAAGAAGCTAAAAAAGCTGAAAAAGAAGAAAGAATTAAAAAAATCGAAGAAACTAATAAATGCATTGAAGAAGCTGATGCAGAAATCGAAAAAATCAATAAAGAAATCAAAGAAGCCCAAGAAAGAATCGAAAAATCCAATAAAAAAGTTGATATAATTAAAGAAAACGGAGAAAAAAATACGATTAAAGAATTAAATAAAATCAAACAAGCTTTAAAGAAAATTAAAGAAATTTTTTCCATGTATAATGAAAAAATTTCAAATTCTTCTATAAAATACGGAATTTTTAATTTAATAGAAAATAAAAAAAATTTTAATCTTAATAACAAAATTTTTGATTTCAATGAAAATAGAAAAAATTTTAATCTTAATAAAATTAAAGTTATAAAAATCTTATCAGATTATCATTGTTTTTTAACTTATATATCAGAAAATTTTTGTATTTTAGAAGCTGTTGATAACAAATTATTAGAAGAATTAAATCATAAGGAACCATTCAGACGATTTTATATGATTTCTAAACAAATATTTGAAGCGATAATTCAAAATATGTGTTTATTTTTAGACGATACTATGGAAATTCGCTTGCTTAATAAAATTTATTTTATTCCTAATTGCAATTATGATGAATAGACTTGTTCATGAATAGAAATCAGAACAAAACAACACATAACGTCATAACTTTAAATGAAGTTTAAATGCAAATTCCAAATTCCGCAAGCAACCCGAAATAAGGTATCATCAATA
>JAIRZH010000059.1 GCA_031267335.1 Oscillospiraceae bacterium
TATAATTAATAAATTTTAAAATCAAATATTAAATTTGTTAAAAATAAAACTTTAATTACTATATAGCTCTAAACTATGTTTCCATTGCCTAACCGTATTTGGCCATTTCGGGTAGTAAAAATAGCCATTAATTAAGCCATCTCTTAGTTGTCTTCGTCTGTTAGGGCCTGTTCCCACTACTGTTTAACGACCATATTTCGGTACTTTTTGATTTGCACTACGTTAAATTTTTTCACAATACGTCAGTATTGTGAAAAAATTTCCTTATCCGAACCAAAAATTACTCAAATAGTGGGGACAGGCCCTAAAGCGACATTTTTTTACGGCGTTTTGACGAAATATAGCGAGTCACTGTAAGCCGATATTTCTTTAGGAATACCCGTTTATTCTCTAAGAGCTTGTCCGATATTTCTAAGCAATACAGATTTAACGATAAAATTTTTAAAATTCAAAGCGTAAGAAAGGCAAATACTGACGTATTTAACTGACGAGCAATACAAAATTTTAAAAATTTTTAGTTAAATATATGTTGCTAAAGAGATATTAGATAGGTCTAGAAATGAGTACAAAAAAATAAAGCATTAAAAGAACTTAAGCTTGTCTAAAAGAAATGGACATAAAATTAGTTTTAATAATATTAAGCATGACATTGTTACGGAATTTCCAACATAAAATGCATCATTTAGATAATAATGAAAATAAACACCAAAACATATAATTATATGGACATAAACTATGAATATTAAATTAATCCGAATATTGTTTTTCTGTAAAATTAAATATTTGATTTTATTTTTTGCTACCGTTTTAGCTTGCGTAGCTTTCGTTTATTTTAAAGGTTTTTCGTTTACTTCTAATGCTGAAAAAATTGATAAAAAAATAATAAAATTTGTTAAATTTACCCCAACATTTGAAGCTATGAATCTTGCAATGAAAAAAGATATAGAATCAAATGGAAATATTAATTGGATTAAAATTCTAGCATATCTTGGTACAAAATATGCTGGTGACTTTAAGAAATTTAAACCTAAAGATATTTTAGATTATATAAAAAAGATAGAAAATAAAGAATCTGCAGAAAAAATTATTCAAAATCAAAAATTATATAATTATTATTTAGAAGCCTATAGCGCGGTTCTTGACGGTTTTCTTGGTAAATATAAAACTAAAAAAGAACAAAAAGAAAAATATGGGCTTATAACATTTTCACCAATTGCGAAAAATTTTTTCTTCAATCATTATGACGACTTCGGAGCGCCTAGGAGTTTTGGTTATAAACGCCCACATTTAGGGCACGATATCATGTGCAGTGTTGCCACGCCAGTTATTGCGGTCGAATCAGGCATCGTCGAAGCTCTTGGCTGGAACAGATATGGAGGCTGGCGTGTTGGGCTTCGTAGCAAAAACAAAAAACGATATTGGTATTATGCTCATCTTATGAAAAATCGACCATTTAATTCTGAGATACATAAAGGCGATGAAATTTCCGCAGGCCAAGTTATAGGTTATGTTGGGCGTACAGGATATAGCGCGAAAGAAAATGTTAATAATATTGATAAAAGCCACTTGCATTTTGGTCTCCAAATAATTTTTGATGAATCTCAAAAAGAAGGCAAAAATGAAATTTGGGTTGATTTATATGCAATTACTAAGCTCCTAGAAAAAAACAAATCAAATGTTTTAAGGCGAAAAGAAACAAAAGAATTTTTTCAAGCTAACGAATTAGAAATTTTATCTTAGAGCCTGTCTAATATTTCTAAGCAACACAGATTTAACGATAAAATTTTTAAAATTCAAATAGCAAGGAAGGCAAATACTGACTTATTTAACTGACGAGCATACAAAATTTTAAAAATTTTAGTTAAATATAGTTGGCCAAAGAAATATTAGACAAGTTCTTAAAGCCTATCCAATTTTTCTTTAACAGTGCAGATTTCGAGAATGTTCAAAAAAATAATTAAATAATATACAATCAAAAACATGAAAATTAAATGTAAAAAGTGCATGAAAAAAATTTCGTGAAAAGCGAACAACGTTACAAATGCAAAGAATGTGGTTGTCAATTTGTGCTAACAAAAGAAGAAGGAAAAGGCGAAAAACTTAGGTTACAAGCTGTTACGTTTTATACGCATGGCTTATCGTTTTGAACAATCGGTAAATTTTTGAGGGCTATATTTAGAGTCTGTTCCTACTACTGTTTAACGATCATATTTAAGTATTTTTTTGATTTGTACTACTTTCAAGAATAAATACTATAACACCATAGCTATAAGTAACTACAATAAACAAATTTTTAAACAATTTGAAGAACTGACAATTAAAAATTTAATGGTCTTAAAATTTCAGCTTATTGAAGACAAATTCTTAAATTTCTTTCTGATAATCTGTTTTTATCAAACCAAAAGTTATTTTTACGAGTTTGATATAAACAAATTCTAAACCGCCAGATTTTTTTTGCTAAAAAACGATACTAACATCGATGTTATTAAAAATCCTGGCGATTTAAAAAAAGTCAAATTATTGATCGTTTTTTTGAGCTGGTTTATTGATTTTTTTCATAGCAATTTTTTCTATTCTTGAAACTTGCGCTTGGCTAATTCCGATTATTTTAGCTACTTGAGTTTGAGTTTTGCCGGCTAAAAATCTCATAGAAAGAATATTTTTTTCACGTACTGTTAAATTTTTTATAGCTTGTTTTAAAACAATTTCGTCAACCCAAGTATCATCACTTTCGCCGCTAATTTGATCCATTAAACAAACATTTTCTCCATTATTGGTGTAAATTGGGTCATTTAACGAAGTCGGTTCCGCAATGGCTTCAAGTGCAATTGATATAGATTCTTTGCTAACTCCCAGTTCTTTTGCGATTTCATTCACAGTAGGATCTTTATTTTTTTCAGCCATAATTCTTTCTCGAACTTGTATCGCTTTATACGCAATATCACGTATAGAACGGCTTACATGGATAGGAGTATTATCACGAAGATAACGTTTAATTTCACCTATTATCATAGGAACTGCATAAGTTGAAAATCTAGTATTTTGTGAAACATCAAAATTATCTATTGATTTCATAAGTCCTATGCAACCTATTTGAAATAAATCATCAAGAGGCTCGCCACGATTAGAAAATTTTTGAACTATACTGAGAACAAGCCGTAAATTACCGTTAATAAGCTCATTGCGAGAATTTGCATCACCGATTTTTGCAAGTTTAATAAGTTTAATTTTTTCTTTTTCAGGGATAACTTTAATCTTGTTTGTATCAATTCCGCAAATTTCAACTTTATTGTAAATCAAATTTCCGCCTCTTTAATTTTTATTTTTTTGATTCTTAGTTCAGAATATCGGCATTTTTTTTTTAGATATTCATTTTTATTAAATCTTAAAGCCTGCCTAATATCTCTAAAGCAGCACATATTTAGTTAAAATTTAAAATTCTTCATTACTTGACAGTTAAATACGTAAGCATTCATTTTAGACCTATCTAATATCTCTTTAGCAGCACATATTTAAATAAAATTTTTAAAATTCTGTATTGTTCGTCAGTTAAATACGTCAGTATTTGCCTTCCTCACGCTTTGAATTTTAAAAATTTTATCATAAAATCTACGCTGCTTAGAAAT
>JAIRZH010000034.1 GCA_031267335.1 Oscillospiraceae bacterium
TTTAAAAATTCGTCTGCTAAGAAAAAAATTTTAGCATTTGGTGCCTCTGCACTTGTTGCATTAGGCTCTGCCATTTATTATTTGGCGAAAAAACTTAATTCGGGCGAGAAAAAAGATGACGACAGTCCACTGGAAAGTGATAATGAAAGTAGTATTCCATCAATAGAAAAAATAACTCTTATAGGCGACTCAAAAAGTGGAAAGACTACTTTTTTAACAAGAATGTTAGACGGAGCATTTTTTAATAATAGCCAGCCTACTATCGGGGTAAATTTAACTTTAATGGAACGAACATTTAGTAGTGATCAAAAAGTTATCTTTAATTTTTGGGATACAGGTTGTCAAGAACTATATCGAGGTCTCGTTCCTACGTATACTAGGGGTGCTAGCCTTGTATTAATTTTTATTGACTTAAGCAAAAATATTGATCAACAATTAGACACTTGGTTCAAAACTTTTAAAGACCAAACATATCCTGAAACTAAAGCTATGGTGATTTTAAGCAGATCAGAATTAGCAACGAAAAATCAAGATATTGAATCTATAAAACAAATAATAGCTCAAAAGATAAGTGATTTTGGACTTAACGAAAGAGTAACTTTATTCAAAAACCCAATTTCAAGCGAAAAAATTACTAATGAAGAGATATTAAAATTCGAAAACGAAATGTATGGAGTTATTATGCCTGCTTAAAAATTCTTCTAAAACTGAATTATTAGACTTTATTTAAAAACTCCCTGAAATACTCCATTTTTTCCAAAGCTTCCTTTTTTATAATATTCTGTGGATTTTTATAAATTAAGTTTGATAAATTTTAAAATTATTTGTATCATTAAAAGTATACTTATTCAAAATGAAATTCTGGATTTATTGAAATCTAAAAATCATCGTTTAACAAGATTTCGCTTGAGCTTTGAATGAATTTAATTTTAATTTTGATTTCGAATGAGTATATGGGTGGGCAAAAAAATATAAGACTATAAATTTATAACATAATAGAGGTGTTATTTGATGAAAAAAATTTTAGCACTTGGCTTGGCACTTTCTTCTTTTTTAAGTGCTTCGGTTTCTGTAAACGCTAATTCTACAACAAAAAATATTTCTAAAATTCTAACTCAGATCAAACGAAATCTAAGCAACCAGGGGGGGAAAAACGAGCAAGTAAACCCTAGTCAACTAAAACTTCTAAAACTTCTCGAGCGACTAAACCACGAACAACTAAAGCCCAAGCGATTAAACCCCGAGCAACCAAAAAAATCAGAAAATTTTATGAAAAAAATAAAAAAATATTACTTTTTGGCTTTTGCTTCTGTGATTGGTTTATTAGGTATCATAGAATACAATAAGGAGATATCAGCTTTTTTTAAAAAAATCTTTAGTTCAAAAAGTAGTAATGACAGTAAATCGGCTTCTCTGACAAATCAGCAACAAGATTGTCCAGACCACGAACCATCGCAATTCCATTCACAAACGCCTTCGTCTCAGCCGGACTCTACTGGGGCACAATTTCCTCCACAAAATCTTCCCCAAACAAATCCAATATTGCCGTCACGATCGCAAACTCGAGAGTGTCTCGGGACAGAATTTACAATTGTGAAACAATTAGAAGAAGGGATTTTCAGTGTCAAAAACTTGTACACCGGAATGATAATGTGTATAAAAAAGATAAATTTTAATAATGATGATACTATTCTTAAAAATCTTAAAAAAAAATCTGAAATTTTAATTAGTTTACAACATCCAAACATAGTTCAATATTTTCAAAGTTTTGTTTTGTTTGATCATTTTTGTATTGTAATGAATTTAGTCGACGGCAGAACACTTAAAAATTTAATCGAAAATAATCCATTGCCTGAGCAGATTGCTATTCGGTATTTTGTTCAAATTTTAAGCGCTATTGAATATTGCCATAGTAAAAATATATTGCATGGATATATTAAACCAGACAATATTTTATTAACTAAAAATAATATAATTAAACTTATGAATTTTGGAATTTCCAAAAACATAGAAAATAATCCGCAGAGAAGCGAGCTGCTTTATAGAGCACCAGAAATGATTAAAGGTGAAAATTATAGTTTTCCGGTTGATATTTGGTCTTTAGGCTGTGTATTATACGAAATGCTTAATGCAGATAAACCATTTACTTTTATGGATGATGTTCTTGGAAATCCCATTTTTTTGCGTACGTTAAATAAAGTTAAAACTTCTGACGAAATACAAAGATTGATTAATGAGATGTTAGACGAAAATCCAAAAACAAGAATAACCATTGAACAAATTGTTAAAAGTCCACTTATTGCAAAAGAAATTATAAATTCAAGAATGTTGTGTTTTTACAAATATTTACCGGCTTAAAAAAGGTTTGTAACAAAAAATATTCTAAAAAAGCTTCAACAGCAAAAGCGTTATGAAAAAGACTATTGCATTTTTTGTCTTCTTCGTATGCGACAAAATACGCTTCAGCAACTTCTTTTTTACTGGCTTTTCCACATTCCAGTAAACATTCTAATCCTTTAGCTTTCGTAAATGCTTGAAATGCCACCAAACACTGAGGACTATTAAAACTTTTATTCTTCGTCTTCTCCCGTTAATTTCCAAAGATTCGCTGCCTCTTCCCACGATTCATTTAATTCAAAAGACCTACTGAAAATTTACTTTCTGTTCGAAATTCTGCTGCATTGGCTCTCGCATAAGCATCATATGATGGTTTTTTGCCTATCACTTTTTTCCAATAGGATTCGCAATAATAAGAAGAACAACAATGTTTTTTTTGTCATAAAAATTTTGCATTCGCAACTTTTAAAATATTTCGAAAATAGTATGTGCCCAGCTTCGAATTTACATTTTTGGGCTTCTGCTTTCATTACTGCTGCTAGGACGAAATTAATTTTAAAGTTATAACTTGATTCATCCTTTTCTTGCTTAGCAATCTTTAAAA
>JAIRZH010000094.1 GCA_031267335.1 Oscillospiraceae bacterium
AGAAAAGGTATAAGATTTTCTAAATCTCATTTAATGCATAAGATTGTTGTAAGTTTAGTTATAAATTTTTGGTTTTTTGGGCGTGATTTGCCGTTTTCATTTATTTTATGACACCACCCTGTTTTTAGAGGCTGTTTCTACTATTTGAAATGACAAAATTTCGGGAGTGTTTCTTAAATAACTATATCTATCATTCTGTTAACATGTATAGCAGCATATAGCATTGTAGTTAGCTCAATCACTTGCAAAGAATAGGAAACACTCCCGAATTTTTTGCCATTGAGCCATTCAACCTTGCAAACTGTGGAAAAATGACTCAGTCGGAGAATTGTCATAACAACTGCCGCTACCACTCATGAGATATTTAGACAGACTCTAATAATAAGGATAATATCAAAAATTATATTTAAGCTTATAAATTATAAACTATTTCTGTTCAGAAAATAATTAAAAATCAGAGTTCAAGTACACAGCAGATTAATTATCGATGAATAGCTTATATATTTTAGAATATATCAAAATATTTTTAAATGCAACTGAGTTAAAAAATCTATCAAAATCTACGTTGCATAAAATTTTACCATGCTTGCGTGCAGAAGTGATAGCTATTAAAAAATTACGAAGGAAATCTTTGGCAAAATGGAAATTGCATAAGCAATTGGTGGAAAAGAGGTTTGCTATTTTGCTTAAATTCTGTCCTCGATAAGTTAAAATACAAAATTTTTAGGCAACTTTTTAATATTTTATTAAATTTACGTAGAATTTAAATTATTATAGTTGAAAAATATTTTTAGCAGATTAAAATCATAATCTGAGATATTTATTTGTTTATTTATTCAAACAGCAAAAATTATTAATAAAAATGAATTTAGAATTAAAAATCAAAGAAGCAATAGATAAATTTTCTATGTTAAAAGATGCAAAATCTATAGTTGTAGCGTTATCTGGCGGAATAGATTCTGTATCACTTTTGCATTTCTTAAAAAAAAAATATTTTTCTATAAATATTTTAGCAGCACATGTAAATCATAATTTACGTGGGCAAGAGAGTGCATTAGATGAAAAATTTGTTAAAAATTTATGTAAACTATGGAATATCAAACTTTTTATTAAATCTTTGGATGTATTTAAAATTGCAAAAGATGCTAAACAAGGCATAGAAGAATGTGCTAGAGAATTAAGATATAATTTTTTGGAAGAAATTTCCGAAAAAACCAAATCCAAAATTGCTGTAGCACATACTCTTTCAGATAGTCTTGAAACTGTAATTTTTAATTTTGCCAGAGGCAGCGGAATTGATGGTTTAAAAGGTATTTCAGCTATAAGAGGAAAAATTATCCGCCCTTTAATATTTATTACAAGGAATGAAATAGAAGTATATGCTAAAGAAAATAATCTTCAACACATAACAGATAGCTCAAATTTTTCTTCTAAATTTTCTCGCAATCGTATCCGGATGTTTATAATTCCACAACTTAAAAAAATCAATCCGTCGTTTGAGCATACCGGGAAAAGATTTTTATATCAAATTAATCGTGATAATGATTTTCTAAAAGAAATTTCAGAAAAAGAAAATGTTAATAACATAGATAAAATAAAATATTTGCCAGAAGCGATTCGCCATAGAGTTTTAAAAAAAATTCTTTGTAAATTTTATAAATCTATTGAATATAAACATGTAAAACTTGCCGATAATCTTTTATATGGTGAAATAAATTCTTTTACTTTGCCTACAGGAATTGAAATTAAAATTTTAAATAACCAGATTGTTGAGAAAAAAATTGAAAAAAACTTGACATCAAATATCAAAAATTTCATAATTAAAAAAGTTTGTATCAAAGACTTTAAATTAGATGAAAATAAAGGGGTTTTTGGTGTTTTTGATGCTTCGAATAGTAATTTGATTTTGGAATTCAGAACGCGTCGAGCTGGAGATGTATTTTACCCCCAAAAACGAGGATGTGGGAAGACTTTAAAAAAGTTTTTTAATGAAATGAAAGTTCCTGTTTATAAGCGTAATTCAATTAGCGTTTTGGCTCATGAAAATGAAATTATTTGGATGGAAAATTTTGGAGTTTCAGAAAAATATAAAATTACATATCAAACTAATATTTTTGGTATTGTAAAATTTCGGTAATTTTTTTAAAAGAGTATAAATAAAACTAAAATAATAGAAAATTTTGAGGAGTTTAAAGTTTTGAAAAAAAAGAAAAAAATATCTAAAAGTGTATTAATATTTTTAGGAATTCCGATTTTAACGATATTAATTATCAGCATAATAGGCAGTTTGATACCAAGGAAGAGCTATAACTATTCAGAAATTTTAAATAGATTCAAAAATTTTGAAGTAACTGAATACAATATGAATTTTGGTTCCGGCGATATGGAAATTAAGCTTGTCAACGGAGATACGATCTACTACACGGCTCCGAATGCTAATTTAATGTACAATGATATAAAGAATTATATTGATGCTTACAATAAAGAACGCCCTGAAAATCAAATGATTTATAATTTAACTAAAGCAACTGAAACTTCTTGGGTTGTTAACGCTTTAACTTTTGTAATTTTGCCTACACTTATGCTTGGCATAATCTTATGGCTTCTTATGAGAAAAATTACAGTAATAGGCGGCGATGCGGCTAGGCCTTTTACTTTTGGGAAAGCTCGTGCCAAAGAAGGTTCTAAAGAAAAAAATAAAACAACATTTGATAGCGTTGCGGGTGCTGAAGAAGAAAAAGAAGAACTTGCCGAAATAGTAGATTTTTTAAAATCTTCGGAAAAATATAATAAACTCGGGGCAAGAATACCGAAGGGTGTTTTGTTGATTGGCCCACCTGGAACTGGGAAAACTCTTTTAGCTAAAGCCGTTGCTGGCGAAGCTGGGGTTCAGTTTTTTTCTATGTCTGGTTCTGATTTTGTTGAAATGTTTGTCGGCGTAGGAGCTTCGCGTGTTCGCGATCTTTTCACGCAAGCTAAACAAAATTTGCCATGTGTGATTTTTATTGATGAAATTGATGCTGTTGGGCGCAAAAGAGGCGCAGGACTTGGCGGTGGACACGATGAAAGAGAACAAACACTTAACCAGTTACTTGTTGAGATGGATGGCTTTGGAAAAAACGAAGGCGTAGTAGTTTTGGCAGCTACCAATAGGTCTGATATTTTAGATCCAGCTTTAATGCGTCCTGGAAGATTTGATAGAAAAATAGTAGTAGGCTATCCGGATGTAAAAGGCCGAGAAGATATTCTAAGAATTTATGCTAAAGGGAAACCATTTGATTCAGATGTAACTTTGCGTAATGTCGCCAGAACTACGGCAGGTTTTACAGGGGCAGACTTAGAAAATTTGCTTAATGAATCGGCGTTATTGGCAGCAAGAAAAAATCAAAAAATAATAACAAATAAAGATGTCGAAGAAGCTACTGTAAAAGTTATAGTTGGGGCAGAAAAAAAATCGCATGTAATAACAGAAGAAGAAAAAAAACTTACAGCTTATCATGAATCAGGTCATGCGATAGTAGCTTACTATTGTAAAACTCAGGACCCTGTACATCAAATTTCGATTGTTCCTCGTGGTTCAGCCGGTGGATATACACTTTCTTTGCCGGAAAAAGATCATCTCTATGTTTCAAGAAGTAAAATACGTGAAAGTGTGGCAGTCGCCCTCGGCGGCCGTGTAGCCGAATCCCTCGTTCTGGGCGAAATTTCAACCGGCGCATCAAATGATATAGAAAAGGCCACTGCAGCTGCCCGCTCTATGGTTGCAAAATATGGTATGAGTGAAACTATAGGGCCAATTGCATACGAAGATTCAGGAAGTGAAATATTCATCGGACGTGACATGGGCCATCTTAAGACATATTCTGAAAAAACTGCTTCCAAAATTGACGCAGAGATTAAGGAAATTATGACTCAGTGTTATAATTTTGCAGAAAAGATTTTGAAATCTCATTTAGACGAACTCCACAATGTAGCAAAATTTTTGCTTTCTAACGAAAAAATTAGTGGCGAACAATTTAAAGAAATTATAAATTCAGTATAATTTTTTTTGTTAAAATTTATATTTATTAAAAAATTATAAAATAAAAAGATTGATATTGTATTGAAGTACATATTTTATATTTTTTAGTCATAGAATTTTATATTATTTTGAAAAAGAGGAATTTAAAAATTATGGTGTTGAATTGAAAGAAAATTTTGAAAAAGAAAATAACGAAGACTTTGTTTATTCTAAACGTGGTTTTACAGATAATAAGACTAAAAAAAATAAAATAAGTTTTATAAGCTCAAATAAAAATAAGCTATTATTAAGAATAATTTGGGTTCTTGTTGCGCTTATAATGGCTTTTAGTGGAATATTTTTTTGGCTTTGGCATAACGGTGATTTAAAATTACCGGTTTTTAGAACGGAAGAAAAAAATTCGAATGCGCCGGAGATTAATATCGCTCCACCGCCGGAAGAAGGCGAATTAACTGCTGAACAAATTTACGAAAAAGTTTGTAAATCGGTAGTTGGCGTTGCTATGTATGATTATAATGCTGATATTTTTTCTGAAGTAGTCGGCCAAGGGTCGGGTATTATAATTAGCAAGGATGGATACATAATAACGAACGCTCATGTTGTTGGAAGTTCGTTACAAAAGAAAGTTACTGTTATTTTTAAAAGTAATATTTCCGAAGGTTCTAACGAAAATCCTAAAGATACTGAAGAAATAGCAGCACGCGTTGTTGGCGTAGATAAAAAAACTGATTTAGCAGTAATAAAAATAGATAAAAACGATTTGCAACCTGCTGTTTTCGGTGATTCGAGCAAAATTAAGCCAGGCGCAACTTGCTATGCACTTGGTAATCCAGGTGGGCTGGATTTTTATAGTTCAATGACACGTGGTATGGTTTCGGCAGTTAATCGTTCGATAAATAAATCAGAAGTTAAATATATACAAACCGATGCAGCTATAAATCCAGGGAATTCAGGTGGGCCACTTCTAAATAAGTTTGGCCAAGTTATTGGTATGAATAGCGGCAAAATCCAAGCAATTGAATTCGAAGGTATGGGTTTTGCTATTCCTGCGAACACTATTCAAAAAATTATTAAGGAATTAATAGAAAACGGTTTTGTTTCTGGCCGTGTTTGGATTGGAATTACAGTTAAAGAAGTAGGAGGATTCGCTGCTCGTGTATACAATGTTCATGTAGGACTTTTGATTGTTAAAATTGATTCTAATAGCCGTATCAAAAATGTTAATGTAGGCGACATTTTAACAAAAATTGAAGGCAAAAAAATAACTAGTGTTGAAGATCTTAGTTCGGAAATTAAGAAACATAAACCAGGAGATAAAGTGAGACTTGAAGTTACTCGAATTTCGCGTATCGGTGGAGAAACTAAGAATTTCGAAACTACTGCAGAACTTCTAGAAGATAAAGGCACAATGAATTATTCGGCAAGTTAAGAGCTTATAATTAAATCACACCTTTGTTTCACGTGTAGTCTTACAATCCTTTAATGGATCTTTTAGTTTCGATAAATTTGAAAAATCAAAATTGAAAATAGCTCCGGTATCTTTAACTATAATTTTTTTAAAATTTTTATAATGTTCAAAATTTAATTTTTCTTGAAGAATTTCTAAAAGTCTTCTAGTTAAACAGATTCCTTCAATAAAAAAATTTATAAATAATATTAATTCTACGTTGCTACCGAAAAATCTTAAATCTCCAAGTGAAATATTAATTTAATTCTTATTATGTTTTGTTTTTTAAGATTTTTAAACCATTGCTCAATTTTTATTAAAATTTGATTTTCTGCCATTTCTCTTATTTTTTGTTGTTGTTGAATTTTTAATAATTGAGCTTTTTTCTTCTTGCAGAGCTTTTTCTTCTTCTTCCCACAGAGCTTTTTCTCGTTTAGCTTTTTCTTTTCGCAGAGATTCTTCTAAAAAAATATCTTTAGTATATTTATTATTTTTTTTAATTCCAAAATATATTGCTAAAAATGTTATAGTTCCGAGACAATACATTTTATAATACTTTTGATATTTTTAATTTTTTTAAATTGGTATTTAATATTTTTGACATGATTGTTCGGTAAGTTAATATTTAAAATATTAGTATCTCTTTTTAAAGCCTTAACTGATAAATTATTAGCAAATAAATTTAAAACCGCTAAGTTTATAGCGAGAATTTTGAAAAGTTCTTTTTTAATTTTAAAAATTACGATAAAAGCTTTTAAAATTTTTTTTTTTTTAAAATTTTGGATTTTTTCTGAATTTAATTTCATCAAATTTTGGCATCTTTAGTTTATCGAAGATAGATTTTCACTAGCTAATTTACATCCGTTTTTACTAAAGTCTGCATCTAAGAGCCTGTCTAATATTTCTAAGCAATACAGATTTAACGATAAAATTTTTAAAATTCAAAGCGTAAGAAAAGCAAATACTGACGTATTTAACTGACGAGCAATACAGAATTTTAAAAATTTTAGCTAAATATGTGCTGCTTTGGAGAAATTAGACAGGCTCTAAGAGCCAACGCATATTCCCAATTTTCCAATGTCCATGCACAATCTCAAAAAAATTACTCAGGTTTGGCTTTTAAACTGCTTATGCAATATCCGATTTCTTGAGGTTTTTACCGTTAGTTTTAGTTTTAATTATCTAAACAGTTTGTATTTTATTCTAGGGCCTGTTCCCACTACTGTTTAATGACCATATTTCGGTACTTTTTGATTTGTACTATGTTAAATTTTTTTACAATACGTAAGTATTGTGAAAAAATTTTCCTTGCCCAAACCAAAAATTACTCGAAATTTTGTCATTTAAAGTAGTGGGAACAGGCCCTAATAAAGACAAGTTTTTAATTTTAAGATTATAAAAATTTCTAAAATATTTATTTTAGTAAAAAAATATATTCAAGAAAATCTTAGTATAAAGCCAAGCAGAGGTAACATAAAAATATTTTAGGCTTGAATTAAAATATTTGGAACATTTAGTAAGAATGCAAACTGATATTTATAAATAATTAATTTATAAATCCGGCTGTGTTCTTCGATTTTCAAAAACGAGAGGTTTATGGATTTATGAATGGATTTTTTCCAGAAGGACATTTAATTAATGAACAAGACAACAAAAATTACCTATTTTCAAAAGCTGGTTTAGAACAAGCACATCAAAACGGTTGCTTACTAGAAGCAAAGGTAATTCGATGTGATGAAAATCATAATTTAATTGTTGATCTGCATAGCATGATCGGGTTTATGCCAAGAGAAGAAGTCGCTCTGGGCATTAAAGAAGGCACTACAAGAGATATTGCTATTATCTCAAGAGTTTGTAAACCGGTTTGTTTTGTTATTATTGATTTTCAAACCGATGATAACGGTCATACACATGCTATTATTTCTCGTAGAATAGCACAAGAAATTTGCATTGAAAATTTTATTTCGCACTTGATTCCAGGTGATATCATCGATGCAAAAGTTACTCATATGGAAAATTTTGGAGCATTTGTAGATATAGGTTGCGGAATAGTTTCGTTTTTACCTATAGATTTTATTTCAGTTTCGCGTATCTTGCATCCATCTGAACGTTTTAAGGTAGGGATGGAAATCAAAGCAATTATAAAATCTATATTTGGCGGACGTTTAAATCTTACCCATAAAGAACTTCTTGGGACTTGGGAAGAAAATGCTAATTATTTTCATATCGGCGAAACAGTTTCTGGCATTGTACGTTCTATAGAAGATTATGGAATATTTATTGAATTAACCCCGAATCTTGCGGGTCTTGCGGAGCTTAAAGATAACGTTTTTCCTGGGCAACACACAAGTGTTTATATTAAAAATATTATTCCAGAAAAAATGAAAGTTAAACTAGTAATAATAGAAAATTTTGATAATTCAAATGAAATAAATTCACCAAAATACTTTTTTAAAGATAAACATATAGATAAATTTTTATATTCACCAAAATCATGTCCAAAAATAATAGAAACAGATTTTTCATTGATAACTAGTCGTGCATAAATATGGTAAAATAAAAACATGAATATTAATATATTAATAAAAAATGGTATGATTTTTGATGGAACTAACTTTGTTAAAAAAGATATTTTAATAAAAAATAGTACGATTTCAAAAATTGCAGATAATATTAAAGGAAAAGATTTTTTTGATGCTTCTAATTTAGTTATTTCTCCTGGATTTATCGATTTGCATACGCATTTGCGCGAACCTGGGTTTGAACATAAAGAAACAATCAAAACAGGAACTGCTGCTGCAATTGCTGGCGGATTTACCACGGTTTGTGCGATGCCAAATTTAAATCCAGCACCGGATAATTTGAATAACCTTAATATTGAACTCGAAATAATAAAAAAAAATGCTTTGTGCAATGTAAAACCATTTATGGCGATTACGAAAAATCGATCCGGGCAAGAAGTAATTAACATGGAAGATGTTTTTGAATTTTGTGCCGGAGTATCAGATGATGGAAATGCCGTTCAAAACAATGAAGTAATGGAAAAAGCCATGCGGAGAGCAGCGGAAAACAATGTTTTGATCGCTGCTCATTGCGAAGATGAAAAAAAATTATCTGATGAATCTGAATTTGGGCAAGTTATTCGCGATCTAAATTTGGTTAAAAAATATAGATGTCGTTATCACGTTTGTCATGTTTCGTGTAAAAAAACCATTGAGCTAATCCAAGATGCAAAAATACGCGGATTGCCCGTGACGTGCGAAATCACTCCGCATCACGCATTATTATGTGAAGATGATATAATAAATGAAAATCATGGTTTTATAATGAAACCGCCTTTAAGGACGCAAAAGGATAAAAAATCACTCCAAAAAGCAATCCAAGATGGAACAATCGATGTATTTGCCACCGATCACGCTCCGCATACGCCTTTTGAGAAATTAATGAAAAATGTTTATGGAGCGTCTGGAATTGAATGTGCTTTTTCGGTTCTATATAGCAATCTTGTTAAAACCGGAATAATTAGTCTAACCTATCTTTTTAAAATGCTAACAATTAATCCAAGTAAAATACTTAAATTTGATTGCCGTTTATCAGAAAATATGTTAGCTAATTTGATTATTATAGATTTAAATAAAAAACAAATTATTAAAGGAAAAGAATTTATTTCAAAAGGCAAATCAACGCCATTCGAAGGAATGGTTTCTTACGGAAAAGTTATTAAAAGTTTTTTAAATTTGGAATAATAAAACAAAATTAAAAATTATAGCTTAACAAATAACTTAAATAGGCCTGTTTCAGAAGCCTGTTCCTGCTATTTGAAATGACAAAATTACTCGAAATTTTGTTATTTCAAATAGTGCGAGCAGGCCCTAGTTTGTTAGAGCCAATCTTTTCACTATAAGCCCAGTTGCTGTCTAAAAAGTAATTATCAATATCAAAAGAGGCTTGAGCAATTTTAAAAGAGTATCTAAATTACAATGTTCGTGTGTTCCGAAACAAAAGGCAAAAGGTATTCCTGTATTGTGGTCCACAGCCCACCGAAGCCAATATTTATTTAAAACCAAAGGAGAGTTATATATAATTAACCAATTTTAAAGTCAATTAATAAATTGTTTTATTAGAGCCTATCTAATATCTCTTTAGCAACACATATTTAACTAAAATTTTTAAAATTTTATATTGCTCGTCAGTTAAATACATCAGTATTCGCCTTCCTCATGCTTTGAATTTTAAAA
>JAIRZH010000123.1 GCA_031267335.1 Oscillospiraceae bacterium
TACACGTATGCAAACACTCTTTCCCTACACGACGCTCTTCCGATCTTTAAGAAGCGCAAAAGATAAATTATTTTTCATACTTTTCTATATGAAAACTTATCCAACGTTTGACGTAGCGAATTTTGATATTTATGATTTTATTATTTTAATTGCCATCATTATGGCTACGAAGTTATGATATCAAAAGTGATTCAAATAGTCTATGACATTACTGAAATATTAGACAGGCTCTAAGAGACAAGTTATTATTCTTATCAAATTCGTAAACATAACTTTTTAGTAATTTTTAGAATCTTTTCGTTTAGTGTCAGGCGAGCAGAACTAAAAAACATTAAAACATGCTTAAAAATTACTTTAAATTTGTATTTTGGTTTAAGGCTTATTCCCGCTATTTGAAATGACAAAATTTCGAGTAATTTTGTCATTTCAAATAGTAGGAACAGGTCCTGATTTAATTAAGAATAAGTTTTTGGTTTAACAGACTTATTTCTGAACTTTTCGGAATATTTTGTCTCGTTTAAAGTTTCTAGGATTACCCACGTATGCTACGTCAATTTTTATAAAATTCGGCAATTTAGAAAAAAATATAATGATTTTTGGCTAAAATACTGTAAAATTAAACTAAAAAATTCAAATAGTATTTATCGATTTATACAAAATGATATTTAATTTAATAAAAAAATTGACAATTCAAAATTTAGATGGAAAATTAATTTATGTGGTTGTTTAAATTAACCAATAATTGTGATTCAAATAATTTTTTTATGGAGGTATTTTGGTTTTGAATAAGGTTATTAGTGTGTTGGTTACAGAAGAAGAACAAAAATTCATAGATGAGTCACGTGAAATTTTTAAAGAATATTCGATTGATGCAAGCTATGTTCCTAAGGACGGAATTAAAGTAGTAGAAAGAGCTAGAAATCAGCATTTAGACCTAATAGTAATGG
The DNA here is from genome assembly GCA_031267335.1 of Oscillospiraceae bacterium. Lineage (GTDB taxonomy): Bacteria > Bacillota > Clostridia > Oscillospirales > Acutalibacteraceae > Improbicoccus. Next base: position 948 of record JAIRZH010000123.1, read on the forward strand.
AATTATTTATGCCACATATAGATGCTATTGGCGTGATCTCTAAAATTAGAAAAACCAATAGTGCTTCACCTGAATATTTAATAACGTCAGATTTTGTAAACCAAGCTATAGAGCGCGAGTCTATCCGTGTAGGCGCAGCATATTTTATGCTTCGCCCTTTTACAGTAAGAGAACTTGCGGAACGTATAATAAGAATTTTTGATTTCGATAAAGAAATAGTCGAGCTTTCAGGCGGTTCTGATGAAATGAAAATTAATATAAGTAGAATTTTGCATAGAATCGGAGTACCAGCAAATATTAGGGGATATAGTTATTTGCGTAGTTCAATTGAAGCTTCTGTTATTAATCCAAATATTATTAATGCTATTACCAAAAAATTATATCCGACAATTGCTGAAGAATTTAAAACTACTTCGTCACGTGTAGAACGTGCTATTAGGCACGCAATTGAAGTAGCTTGGGATCGTGGTGATTCTGACTTTCTTAATTCAATTTTCGGTTCTACAGTACACAACGATAAAGGCAAACCAACAAATTCAGAATTTATAGCGATGGTAAGCGATAGGATGAGATTAATAAAGCCTAATGATGTTAGTTTAAATGCTTAAACATTAAATTTAATTTATAAGTTTTTTAAAATTTTAAGGATTAATGAAAAAATTTTTCATTTTGTTTTCTATTATGTTTTGTTTGTCTTCTATGTGTTTCGCGGAAGACAGCAGTGATTATTATATAGAACAGTTTGAAATAAATGATATTAAAAAATTAAAAGATAATCTGCCAGATGATACTGTTAAAATTTTGGAAAATTTAAAATTCGATTTAAGAAAGCCAAATATTTCGGCAATAACTCCAGAAAAAATTTTTGCTATTGTTTTGGATTCATTAAAATTAAAATTTTCGTTGCCTATGCGTGTTATTGCGCCGTGCATAGGCGCAGTTATTTTGTGTGCAATTATTTCGAATGTAGCTGAATTTAAAAATTTACAAATTAGTAAAATTTCAACAATCGCTAGTACTTGTGCTTGCGTAGTGTGTATTGTTTTGCCAATTACAAATTCTATTTCTAGTATTGTTTTAGCAATCAAAACTGCGTCGAATTTTATACTTTGTCTAGCGCCAGTGCTTGTTGGAATTTCTGTATGTGCCGGTAAACCTGTTACAGCGACGGTGTTAGGCTCTTCTATGGTTTTTGCAAGCAATTCAATTTTTTTATGGTTGCAAAATTTTATCGAACCTGTTTCAAAAATTTTATTAGGTATTGCGATTTCTGGATCTGTTTGTTCAGGGATGAATTTTAAAAAACTATTTGATGTTTTTTACAGAATTTTAAAATGGATATTATTTTCCATAAGTTCGATTTTCGCATTAGCGATTTCTTTACAAAAAGTAATTTCTATCCCTGTTGATAATGCGTCTTGCAAAGGCTTGAAACTAGCTACTGGATTGACTCCAATAATAGGTTCATGTTTAGGGGATGCCGCAGAAACTATTCGAGCTTGCGCTACAGTTTTAAGTTCTGGCGTTGGAGCTTTTGGGGTTATTTCTGTATTTTTAATTTTTTTATCACCGGTTTTAGAGTGTTGTACTTGGATATTTTCAATAAGTTTGTGCGAATTTTTTAGTGGAATTTTTGAAATTGAAAATCTTGTAAATTTAATGTCATCTTGCCGAAAAGTTATTACAATAGTTCTCGTTTCCACAATATTTAGTTTTGTTATATTTTTAATTTCCGCTGGGATTTTATTTTTTCAATGAAATTAAAAAATATTAGAATCTGTCTTAGATAAGTTAAAGATGCAAATTTTTGACAATTTTTGAACATTTTTAGTACATTTGATTCTGCTTGGCTTGACACCAAGTTGAAAAAATAAGCGAAAAATGCCAAAAATTATCAAAAAATTGTGTTTGGGCTTATTGGCGATAGGTTCGATTTTAATTTTGAATAAAATATAAATATTTTTCCAAAAATTCACTCGACAAGAAAAATCTTAAGGAGAGTGCATCAAGGATTATGAATGTTCAAATTTTAAAATTGTCCGTTTTAGAAAAATCAATATTAGTAGGATTTATTTTTTCCATTATGGTTTCATTCGTTAATTTTGCCGGTAATTGCGAAAATATTAGTAAAAAATTTTTAAGATTTCATATAATTGCTAATTCAGATTCGATTCAAGATCAAGAACTAAAACTTAAAGTAAAGGATAAAATACAAACTTTTTTTAGCAAATATAATTGGAAAAATCTAGAAGAAGCTTCGACTTGCATATGTAAAAATAATTACTTAATAGAATCAGTTGCCAAAGATGAAATAAATAATAACGGTTATAAATATTTAGTAAAAGCTAATTTTGAAAATAACGCATTATTTAATACTAGATATTATGATGATATTGTGCTTCCAGCTGGGCGTTATCATTCTTTAAAATTAATAATCGGTAAAGGGGAAGGCAAGAATTTTTTTTGTGTTTTATTCCCGCATATGTGTGTTCCTGCTTCACAAAAACTTGAAAGTAGAAATATTTTGGAAAAAACTTTAGATTCAAATGAAATTGAAATAATTGAAAACAATAAAGTTTATTATGAAGTAAAATTTAAAGTTTTAGAAGTTTTCGAATATTTGCATGATAACATTATAAATTTTGTTAGTGGTTTTAGAACTAAAATGCTCAAAAACAAAACAATAAAACATTTTTCAAAACCATTGTTATCTCATGGCAAAAAACTTAAAAAAAGCGCCGATTCAATACATTCTGCTTGGCAAATTCGTAAATTTAAAACGCCAAAAAATAAAAAACAATTATCTAAAAGTCTACCTAATATTTTTTAAGTATGGTGTTAGGATTTTATGATAAATTTTTAATTTTATTGAATATACTTTAGAAAAAATTTCTTAGATCTTTAATTCTGCTTTTTTAACCTGCTTCCACAATAGACTTGTCTATCAATAAAAAAAAGTTAAACTAAAAATTAAAATGAAAGAAAAAAACTAAATTAAAATAAAAATATTGATAGTAAAGGCAGTAAAGCAGTAAAAATGTTAATAGATATAAATAAGGTATTAGGGCCTGTTCCTACTACTGTTTAACGACCATATTTCGGTACTTTTTGATTTGTACTACGTTAAATTTTTTTACAATACGTTAGTATTGTGAAAAAATTTAGAACCTGTCTTCATTAAGCCAAATATAAATTTTTAGATAATTTTTTAGCATTTTTTACGCATTTGACGCCGTTTGGCTAACACCAAGCAAGGAAAATAAATAAAAAATTCTAAAAAATTGTCAGAAAGTTATGTTTTGTGCTTATTGAGGACAGATTCTTAACGTAAGTACAAGGTGGTGTCATAAAATAAATGAAAACGGCAAATCACGCCCAAAAAACCAAAAATTTATAACTAAACTTACAACAATCTTATGCATTAAATGAGATTTAGAAAATCTTATACCTTTTC
>JAIRZH010000125.1 GCA_031267335.1 Oscillospiraceae bacterium
GAAAAGGTATAAGATTTTCTAAATCTCATTTAATGCATAAGATTGTTGTAAGTTTAGTTATAAATTTTTGGTTTTTTGGGCGTGATTTGCCGTTTTCATTTATTTTATGACACCACCTATTGTGGCTACTAAGTTATGATATCAAAAGGGATTAAAATAGTCTATGACATTACCAGAGTGTAAGCATCATAATTTCGTAGAAAACTATAGCTATACACATTCAAACTGAAATTCTGGATTTGTAAAAATCAATAAACCTTTAGCATGATTTTACTTAGACTTTAGAATGAATTTAATTCTAATTTCGATCTCGGAATTTGAATTCGAATGAGTATAAAAAAGATGTTAGAAAGGCTCTTAATTTTCCAAATACTTGAGATAATAATTAATACGTTTGCCATGACGAAAATTTATAACTATACTTTATTTTTTCTTGTTTTAGGGTATGATTTTAATAATATTTAATTAATTAAAAAATTTATAAATATTTTATGGAATTTTTACTTGGATAATAATTTAGACATTTCTTATAGTCTCGAATCCGAACAATCTGTGCTAGGAGCGATTTTGCTCGATAGTAAAGTTATGAATTTAGTAATAGAAATTTTGCCAAATCCTGAATTTTTCTATATTCTTAGCCACAAAATTATATATTCAGCAATGCTTGAAATGTTTGGTATAGATGAAAAAATCGATTATATAACGGTATTGGAAAAAATTTCAGATCCAATAAATCCTGAAAACATTAAAGATAAACAATATTTGCTAATGCTCGCACAAACTGTTCCTTCAATTTCAAATGTCGAAAATTATGCAAAAATTGTACGTAATAAATATGAAGTAAGATCTTTGATTTCAGTTAGCCGTGAAATCATTGAAGAAGCCGTTAAACACGAAGAACATGAACATCTTTTTGATTTTGCTGAGCAAAAAATTTTAGATATTCGGACCGAAAGATCTATACAAAATTTAACTAAAATTAATGAAGTTTTAATTAAAACTTTAGATAGATTAGATGAGTTAAGTAAAAAAGGCACAAACGGCATTTTAGGAATTTCAACAGGATTTTCTGATATAGACAAGATTATTATGGGATTAAACAAAACTGATTTAATTCTTTTAGCAGCGCGCCCCGGCATGGGCAAAACTAGTTTAGCACTTAATATCGCACAAAATGTATCATGTAAATCGAATTCAAAAACGGCAATTTTTTCGCTTGAAATGAGTAAAGAACAATTAGCATCGCGGCTTATAAGTTCTGAAGCTAAGATTCCAGGCCAAAAAATGCGTTCAGGCAGACTCGAACTTGGCGAATGGTCGCGTTTAATTAGCGCAGCGGAGGTTTTTGCAAAAGCTAATTTATATATAGATGATACTCCGGGTATTACGGCGCCTGAAATGAAGGCTAAATGCCGAAGATTAGGTGGTGTCGAACTTGTTATAATTGATTATTTACAATTGATGTCCAATCATCGTAGAATAGATAATAGAGTGCAGGAAATTTCAGAAATAACGCGACAACTTAAAATAATGGCAAAAGAACTCGATGTTCCGATTATCTGTATTTCTCAGCTTTCTAGGGCCAGCGAACAACGTAATGATCATCGGCCGATTCTTTCTGATTTGCGTGATTCAGGTTCTATCGAGCAAGATGCTGATATCGTAATGTTTCTTTATCGTTCAAGTTATTATGCGGCTTCACAATTAGATCCATCGATTAACTATAGTGAATGCGAATGTATAGTGGCAAAAAATCGCCATGGTGAAACAAAAATCATACCTTTGCATTGGCAAGGGGAATTCACAAAATTTACCCCTCAGGCGAATTTTGAAATGAGTTAATCATACAAAATATAAAAATTGTATTCTCAATAAACTAAAGATGCAAATTTTGGCAATTTTTGAACATTTTTAGTGCATTTGACTCTGTTTGATTGACGTCAAGCTGAAGAAAAAGCGAAAAATGCCAAAAATTGTCAAAAAGTTGTGCTTAAAGGACTTATTGGAGACAGATTCTAATAATTTATAAAAGGTTTAAGAGTTTGTATAATATCTCTAAAGTAATACATATTCAGCTAAAATTTTTAAAATTCTGCATTTTAGTCAGTTAAATACGTCAATATTAGTTTTCTCACACTTTAAATTTTAAAAATTTTATTATAAAATCTGTACTACTTTAGAAATATTAGATATGCTCTACATAAAAATTGATTAATTATAATTATATAAATATGAAAGATATTTTAGGGAACAAATTAATTACTGTAAAAACAATTGTCGATGAAAATTTTCAAGACTATAAATCAGCATCGATGTTTTTAGCTATGCCGAATTGTGATTTTAAATGTTTTCATGAATTAAATCTTGATCCTTCAGGTTGCCAAAATTCTGAAATTGCAAAAATGCCGAATTTAAAAATTTCAATTAAAAATATTTTTCAAAGATATATCCAGAATCCAATAACGAAAGCTATAATTTTCGGAGGTTTAGAACCATTTTTGAATTTTGATGAAGTGTTGGATTGCGCTAGTTATTTCCGATTAAATTCATATTTGGATGATATTATAATTTATACTGGATATTATCCCCATGAAATCGAAGAAAAAATTTTAAAACTTAAAAAATTAAAAAATATAATTATAAAATTCGGACGTTTTATTCCAAATTCTAAAAGTAAATTTGATGATATTTTAGGAATTTGTTTAGCATCTGATAATCAGTTTTCTTGTTTAATTAGTGAATTATGATTTTATTACTGTCTGTTTCCTCTTTTAATTCTTTTTCTTAACATTTGGAAGCCCCTAGAACTCTCTCTTCGAAACTTTTTGAATACTTCTTGTCCATTAAATAATTTCTTTGTAATAATAAAATTTTGTAATATCATAATATCATATTATATATTTCAAAATCAAATGTAATTTCTTTCTTTTATGATGTTTTCGTATTTTTCTCCGATAAATGCTACATCTAGAAGCCTGTCTTAATATTTCTTAGCATGCAGATTTTAATTAAATATACACTGCTTCTAGAGATATTAGATAGACTCTTATAATTTTATATTGATTTATTTGCCTGTAGAACCAAATCCTCTGGTTCCTCGTTCGGTTTTAGATATATTTTTTACTTCACGGAAATTAAAATTTTCAATTTTGACAATAATAAGTTGAGCGATGCGATCTTGGTTTTTTATGGTATAAAGTTCATTATTTTCAACTCGGCATAACCCAACTTGAATTTCTCCTCGGTAATCACTATCTATAACTCCAACAGCATTAGATGGCATAATACCATAGTTAGTTCCGAGCCCGCTTCGCGCGAAGATTAAAGCCGTGTAATTTTCCGGAAGTTCAATTGCTATTCCACAAGGAATTTTTACAAGCTCCCCAAACGAAAGCTGAATATTTTCTTCAAGACAAGCGTATAAATCCCATCCCGCTGATCCAGAAGTTGTTTTTTTAGGAACCATTGCGTTTTTTCGCAATTTAATAAAGTTTAAATCCATTTGCGTCTGCATAATTTCCTCTTAATTTAAAAAAATATTTAATATAAATTTTATTTAAATAACACAATTGTAATTTTAAATTCAATTATGATTTTTTTTGATATTTTTTAGTAGTTTTCCCCAATTTCAACACTTTTTTCCACAAAAATCAAAATCTACTAAAGTTTTCAACATTTTTCATCTAAATATTAATCCAAGTTTGGCCTGAAATAATGAATTTTTAAAAAATTAAACACAATAATAAAAAATTATAATTTATTTTATAAAAATTATCAATTTTGATTATAACAAAATTTATCACTACTCACTTTCCGAAACAAACTTAACTTTTATTAGCGTCCTTAGAGTCTGTCTAATATCTCTAAATCGGCACTAATTAGTTAAAATTTTTAATTACTCGCCAGTCGAATATGTTCAGTATTTTTCTTACTCATGCTTTAAATTTTAAAAATTTTATCATAAAATCTATGTTGTTTAAAGATATTAGATAAACTCTTAAAACTGTTTTTTGTAAATTTTATCATTAATATGGTTGCTCAAAACTTAAAATTAGTATGTTTTGTGTTTTTGAACTTCTGTTTCTTTTAGAATTTACAAAAATAATTTAGCTTTCGAACAGACTTAAATTAAAATTTTCAAAATTTTATATTATTTGTTGGTTTAATACATTAGTTTTTACTTTCATCTTTAAATTTTAAAAATTTTACCATAAAATTTATGTTGTCCAAAAATGTTAGACAGGCTCTAAAAATTTTAAAATTTTTATTTATAAATTTAAGAAATGATTTTTTCGTTGGAGTGTTAAAATGCCGCTAGTTAATACTAAATTAATGCTTAGCCAAGCTTACCGGAATGGTTACGCGGTAGGCGCATTTAATGTAAATAACATGGAAACCGTGCAAGGTGTAGCCCAGGCTGCATACGAAACCGGATCTCCTGTTATTTTTCAAGTTTCTCCAGGCGCTCTTAAATATGCTGGCCATGAATTCTTGGTTTCTTTGATTAAAACCGCTGTTGAAAAAACAAAAATTATTGCGGCGCTGCATTTAGATCATGGAACTTCATTCGAATTATGCCGAAATTGTATAGATTATGGGTTTACATCTGTAATGATTGACGGTTCCGAATTTTCTTTTGAAGAAAATATCGAAATTACAAAAAATGTTGTCGATTATGCTTTAACAAAAAATGTTAGTGTCGAGGCCGAGCTTGGCCGTCTTAGCGGGGTAGAAGAACACGTTAACGATAGCAAAGATGCTTTATATACAAATCCTGAACAAGCACGGGAATTTATTGGGCGCACAGGTATACATTCACTGGCAGTAGCCATTGGAACTAGCCATGGAATTAACAAATTTTGCCATACAACTAAACCGGAATTACGATTCGATATATTACAAAAAATAGCTGATTTGTGTCCGGGGTTCCCGTTAGTTCTTCATGGTTCGTCTTCAATAACCACTGAATCTATTGCTCAAATTGGGCAATACGGCACAAAACTTGAAAATGCAAAAGGTATTCCGCAAAAAATATTCTGTAAAGCAATAAAATCGGCAATTTGTAAAATTAATATAGATTCTGACCTAAGAATAGCAATAACTTCAGCGATTAAAAAATTTATGTTTAATAACCCTAATGCATTTGATCCGCGTGCTTATCTCTTAGAAGCGCGACAAGCGATTAAAGAACTTGTAAAACAAAAAATTATAGATATTTTGCATAGCGGTAGTATACACAAAGTTATCTAAGGCTTGTGTTTACATTAAAAAATTGATATAAAAACCGATAATAAGCTAAAAGATGTAAATTTTGAACATTTTTAGTGCATTTGACTTTATGTGACTGGTATTAAGCTAAGAAAAATAAGCAAAAAATGCCAAAAATTGTCAAAAAGTTGTGCCTAGTGGGGTTATCAGAGATAAGTTCTTAGATTTTTTGAAAAATTATTTTAAAACTTTATTGCTGTTGTAAAAATATTAATATATAATTTCCAAAAGTATGTATTGTGACTTTTTGAAATTAAATTTACGGAGTTTTTATGTTAGGATTAAATCAAGGTTTGCTTGCCAATTTGCTTCTTGTAGGTGTTGCAGGAGCGATGTTTTTCCTTCTTTCACGTTCACAAAACAAAAAACGAAAACAAGAAGAGGCGATGCGAAAAAATTTAAAAATTGGGGATGAAATTACAACAGTTGGAGGAATCATAGGTAAAGTTGTAAGTTTACGCGAAGATAATGATTCAGCCGTTGTTGAAACTGGTGCTAACAAGATTCGTATTAAACGCTGGGCAATTGCAGGTGTCAACGAAATAAATAAGGTAAAATAATGGCAATTCATAGTTATGAAAGAAAGTTTCCGAAAGCCTTGTTATTTGGCGTAATGCGTGGATTAGTGCTTTGTTTAGTTTTGATTTTAATTTTAGCACCGTTTGTTTATTATTTAGAGAACATAATCAAAATTGAGTATTTATCGTTAATCATCTGTGCTCTAAGTGCAATGTTTTGTGGTTTTTCGTGCACGAAAATTTTAAAAAAAAGTAATTTTTTCCCAAGCGTTGTTTCTTCATTTTTTTTGTTTTTGGTTTTTTTGTTTTTTGGACTTTTAACTTCAAAAGAATATTCGTGTTTAATATTTTTGCGTTTGCCAATAATGATAATCTTAGGAGTAATTGGAGGCAAAATACAAAATTTATTTAAAACAAAGATTTATTTTATAAAAGGAACAAGATCCAAAATAAAGTAAATCAATAGTAAAAAGGAGTTTTTATAAAGATGATCGAAAAAGAATTGAAAAAATTGATTTCCAAGGAAAAATATGAGGAACTAATAGATTTTTTTGAAATTAGTGAAACTATTGATCAAACCAATTTTTATTATAAGGATAATGAAAATGTATTAAAAAACAATAAAATAAATGTGAGAATTAGGGAAATTGAAGGTAATTGTATGCTTCAGGTTAAATTTCCAGTAAAAGATGAAAAAGGATTAAGCATAAGCCGTGAATATGAAGAAAAAATCGTAAATACACCTCAAAGTTTAGAAGGCGAAAAATTAAGCAAAATTTTGAATTTAAAAATTAAAGATGCTTATTTAATAGGAAAATTAAGAACTATTCGATCTAATTGTCAGTGGGACAAAGAAACTTTAATTTGCTTTGATAAAAGTTTATATTTAGACACATGTGATTATGAAATAGAAATAGAGTTTTCTGGCGATAAACCAAATCAAGATTTACTTGATGTTTTATCGTCTCGCAAAATTAGTTTTGAACATAAAACTAAAGGAAAGAGATCGAGATTTTTAAGCCGTTTGGCTACTATAAATGTAGAATAATATTTAAGAATATAAAATTTGAATCTAAAATTATTTTTAAAATCTATTAATATACGTCTTTCAAATAAAATGTTTTGTTTTTTAAAATATTTTAGAATTACTATAAAAAATCTAAAACGATATTTTTTTAAAAAAAATTGTAATTATAGCTTATTTAGAAAAATTTATTTGATCACACTTTTGTTAGAATTTACTGCGTTTATAGATGTTTTTGCTCTTTGGGCGAAAAGTTTTGTTTTGTTATTTGGGGTATTTATTATCGTTCGAGATATTTTTGTAAAACCACAAATATTTGAAATAAAATATAAAAAAATTATCATGTGGTTTTTAGCTTCAGGTTGCATAACTGCTTTTATGAATATGTCACCAAATTTTCTTCTTAATTTAGTTTTCGTTTTTCATAGCGTTGTATGCTTTTTTATTTTTTTCGGAATTGAAAAAAATACCGATAAAAAAATTATTTTAAAAGAAATTGACTTTG
>JAIRZH010000009.1 GCA_031267335.1 Oscillospiraceae bacterium
ATCAAGAAATAGCGGAAAAATTAGTTGCCGATTTGCAAATTGCTATTAACGAAAACAACAAGTTTATATCAATAACAAAAATCTTTAATGAAAATTCTATAAGTACAGAGCAATCCAAAGAAATAATTTGTAAATTACAAAAATTTTTTCCCGGAATAATTTTGCAACCAGCGGAAGAAGCTGTTGTTTCCCAGGATAGTTTTACGCCAGTGACGGAACTTAATCCTGAAATTGAAAGAATTATTGCAGAATATCATATTGGCGGCGTAATACTTTCAAGACCAAATTTTAAAAGCAAAGAACAAGCTAAAAAGTTAGTTGATGATTTCAAAAAAGCAGCAACACGTTTAGGGAATTCGCCAATTTTAGTTTGTGTTGATCAAGAAGGCGGAAAAGTCGAAAGATTTAATTTTAGTGGAAGAATATTAAAAGATAATTTGGAAATCAAAACATCTGAAGAAGCATTTCAAAAAGGCCAAATCATCGGTAAAGAACTTAGAGAAATAGGCATTATCTGTGACTTTGCACCAGTTGTAGATATAAACAGTAATCCGAAAAATCCTATTATAAATACACGTTCATTCGGAGATGACCCTAATTTTGTTGCAAAATTAGGTGTAAGTTTTGTGAAAGGTTTGCATTCCGAAGGTATAATGGCAACTGCAAAACATTTTCCAGGTCATGGCGATACAAATGAAGATTCACATTTAGAATTACCGGTAATAAATAAAAATTATGAAGAACTTTCGGCTTGCGAATTTATACCATTTCAAGTAATGAGCGACAATAGCGTCGATATGATAATGACGGCACATATTGCAGTTCCGAAAGTCGACGGCCGGATTTTTATTTCTAAAAAAAATAGTAAAGAGTTTTATCTTCCGGCGACTCTTTCGAGTGTTTTTATAATAGATTTATTAAGAAATAAAATAGGATTTAAAGGTGTAATAATTGCCGACGGAATAAATATGGGAGCTATTACAGAAAACATTGGTAAATATAAAGCGATAAAAATGGCAATTGAAGCTGGTAATGATATAATACTTATACCTATACGTTTGAGAAGTAAATCAGGTATCTCAAGACTTGATAAAATTTTTAGTATGTTAAAATCGGCTGTAAGCAACGGGGAAATTTCAGAAGCTCGATTAAACGAATCGGTTGAGCGTATTTTAAAATTAAAAGATAAATATTGTAAAAATCCAGAACAAGAAATTGAAACATCAAAATAACTAAAATTTCACTTCACAAAGAATTAAAATTTGAACATTATTTGTCTTCCTCGCGCTTTTAAATTTTAAAAATTTTATCGTCAAATTTGTACTGCTAAAAAATGTTGAATGGGTCTAGAACAAACCTTATATTAATAATTATTTTAGGAATGTTCCAACTATTTGAAATGACAAAATTTCGAGTAATTTTTGGTTTGGACAAGGAAAATTTTTTCACAATACTAACGTATTGTAAAAAAATTTAACGTAGTACAAATCAAAAAGTACCGAAATATAGTCGTTAAACAGTAGTGGAAACAGGCCCTATAGTTGGAGATGACAACAACATATGAATATGATCTTTTCCCACGCTACCTTCAATTATCGTGACACCTCGAGCTTTACAGCCTTATATCAATAATTCTCTTACTTGCTTCGCGATTTCACCGGTTAATATTTTATATCTGTATTTTGTTATCCAGACAACGTGATATTTTATATCATAAATTGTATGTTCGCCGTGTAAATATTCTGCCATTTTATTCACCCTAGCTAATTATACTACTAAAGCTTACCCGTCTGAAGCCGAATGGTTATAAGGTACTTTTAGAGACTAATTTAACAATCAATTAAATTAATCTCATTTTGCTACTAATAACTTGTCTTTTGTTTCTTGCCAAAGACTTACTTGCCCAATAAGTTTGTAATGAATCTCTATTTTCTGGTTTTTTATGCCATCAATTTTTTTTGAGTGCCAAACCAAAATTTTGTCAATGAATTCGTTTAAGACTTCTCTTGTTAGTTCTTCAACTTTTGAATTTTTGTTGACTATTTTTAAAAATCCATACACACTTTCCTCTTGAGAAACTTCTTTAGAGACTATTTGTTCCAGATTTTTAATTTGTTCTTTTAGAGAACTTTGTTCGGATTCGTATCCGGAGGATAATTTTAAAAATCTTTCTTCATTTAGTCTCCCAAAAATCTTGTCCTCAAAAATTTTTTTAAAAAGAATATCAAGTACATTGTATCTATCTTTTAGTCTCTGCAATGTTTCTTGATTTTTCTTTTTAACTGTTTGGGATTGCTTTTGATTTTCACCAGTAATTAATTGAACAAATTCATCTTCAAAGTCTTTGGTAAACACTAGAATCTCATTAATATAATTCCTAACAAGACCAGTCAGTTCGTCTATTCTTACGTGATGAGATTTATCGCATAAACCGTTTTTTCTCCGAAAGTTGCCGCAAGAAAAATGATGATTCTGTGGAGATTTTGTTTGTATGACGTAATTTATATTTGCACCACAATCCGCACATTTAAGAAACCCTACAAACATGTTTTTCTCAGTGCTTTTAGGTTTTCTTTGCTTTATTCCGATCGTTTTTTGTACGTCTTCCCAAACAGAACGTTCAATAATTGCCTCGTGAATGTTTTTGTGTATCTCCCAGTTTTCTTTTGGGTTTTCAAAAAGTTTTCTGAGTTTCAATGATTTTCTGTAAGTCTTAAAGTTCACTATATCGCCTGTGTAAGACTGATTACGTAAGATTTTTCTTATCGTTTCGGGATTCCAGAAAAATCTATTTCTTGCAATTTTTTGAGGTCTTTTAATTCCTTTTTCTAACGCATATTGTGAAGGAATCAGAATTTTCTTGTTTTGCAAAAATTCTGCGATTTTATTAAAACTTTTTCCTTCAAGTCTCATTTTGTAAATCAATCTTACTATCTCCGCTGCTTCTTCGTCGATTATCCATATTCTTAGATTTTCAAAACTTCTCTTGTATCCATACGGTGGTTGTCCTACCGCAAATCCTTGTTTGCTTATTAATCTTTGAGAGCATTTGATTTTACGGCTTATATCCTTTGAATACCATTCATTCATTATGTTTCTAAATGGTGTAAATTCGTTTTTGCCTTTTGCGGTATCGACGCCATCGTTTACTGAGACGAATCTAATGCTATGCGATGGTAATACATATTCGGTAAGTCTTCCGACTTCTAAATAATTTCTTCCTAATCTAGACATATCCTTGACAATCAAATTTTCAACCATTCCGGATTCAATAAGTTCATACATTCTGTTAAACTCACTTCTATTCAAGGTTAAACCTGAAATTCCGTCGTCTGCAAATACTTTGATGTTTTCAAACCCATTCATTTTTGCATAATCAACAAGAAATGCTTTCTGGTTGGCTATGCTGTTACTTTCACCATCTTGCTCGTCCTCCTTAGATAATCTTACATAAATTGCTGTGATTTTCTCACCACTTTGTAAACTCATATCAAACATATAACAAACTCCTTAATTTAAATTGGAGCGAGTTACAGTGATAACCAACAACGTTTACATTGTCGATTATACCATTATTACAGTCGCTTTTTAACTGATTAATCTAAGATTTCTCTACTTATTCGACTTTTTGTAAGTTTCAACATTTTAGTTTTTAAATCTTCTCCATTTTCGTCATCAAAGACACCGGAAACTATGTAAACCGTGTCTCCGATCCTGGTTCTCATTTCTCTAGGAAAGTACAGCTTTTTTATTTCTTTTGTTTCTGACATTTCTTTCATTTTTTTGCCTCCTCGATTTTTTGCATTAAAATTAGCATCTGAAATTACAATTATGTAATTCCAAATTAATTACTACATATTTTTTACCAATTGCTGAAGGGTTTGTAACATGCAGTCCATGGTAAAAATATTCAATTTTCAAAGCACATTTCACCGACTGACGGATCACGCTCTTCGGTGATTAGTTACGAATCAAAGCGGAGTTTGCTTTAAGATGTAGCTTTAATTCGAAACTTTAGAGGGAGTTGAGTATAATTTTGAAAGCTTTAAAAAAAGTCCCTCTACTTACTAGGCGCTAGAAATGCAAAATTTTATCCTTATTTCACCTAATAATTTTCTAAAATTTTCTTTAAAATTTTGAGAGCCAATTTAATACTTTTATAAACAGGGATTGTTGCCGTTTTCTCAATCTTCGCAATCTCCTCAAAAGTCATGTTCCCAAAAAACCTCATTTCAATTCTCCTTTTTTGTTTTTCCGATAACCCGCCGATAACTTTTTCAAGTTCTTCATTTTCCAATTTATCAAAAGCTTTATCTTCCGCACTTTTGGAAGTTAGAAAACTTAAAGCTTCGTTTGAAACATTTCTTCCACCAAATTTATCAAAAGTATTTAATCCTCCAACGACTTGTCCTAAATCATCTAGCGAAAGCTCTTTCTTTCGTTTTCTTTCTTGCCAATCATTCTTCCAAAAATCATCAACTTCAAATTTATAAATTTCAAAGTTGACTTCAACGTCAATAATCGAGCCATCATAGTTTTCAGTCTTTAAAAAGTATTTGCTTTTTCCTTTTGAAT
>JAIRZH010000062.1 GCA_031267335.1 Oscillospiraceae bacterium
TTATCAGGTGTGTGCACTATGAAACTTTTTATCGAGAAGCCTTATTTTACTGATTTTTTCAGTCGCTTTTTTCTAATCATCTATAATTTTCATATCAATCCAGCTTTCGATATCTTCAAATAAAGAAATGAATAAGATTAAGGAAATTTAATTTTATTTAAATCTGAAAATCATCGTTTAGCACGATTTCGCTTGAGCCTTGAATGAATTTAATTCTAATTTTGATTTCGGCGTTTGAATTCGAATGAGTATATTCTAGGGCCTGTTCCCACTACTGTTTAACGACTATATTTCGGTACTTTTTGGTTTGTACTACGTTAAATTTTTTACAATACGTCAGTATTGTGAAAAAATTTTCCTTGCCCAAACCAAAAATTACTCGAAATTTTGTCATTTCAAATAGTGGGAACAGGCCCTAGTTCATTGCTTGGACGGTTTATGAATACAGGCTCTAAAAATGTGATAGCGAAATCAGGCGGCATAATGGTAAAATTTTTATCGAATATTTAATTTTTTTCACTTTCATAATTCACTCTTAATTTTTTATTTCGTTCATCATAGGAAACATTTAATATTTTATTTCTATAAAAATCATAGTTAGGCGCAGATTTTATTATATTTCCAATTGCCGTTTGAATTTCTGGAATAATCCATAAATCAATCGGCCTTGCTCCTTGATTAATTTTTTCAACTTCTCGCGAAAGAGTCTCTATTGTTTTGTCTGATATAGTTAACATTATGCCGGCATTTTTTGAACTTGCCCAATATGCAGCCGCGTCATAAAAATGTTTCCTTAATATATCAGCATATTCGGCTGCAGTTAGATTCTTAAATTTAACTTTCTTGATTCTATTTAAGAAAGATTTGCTATGCCATACTCTTGTGTATCCCTCACTAAGGCTTTGCTTGTCAATTTTTTCTTCGTCAGATTTTTCAAAGCCTTCCATAGAGATGTCATCTTCATTAGAAGTAAATATGAATGTTGTTCCGAAACATTCAATTCTTTCTCCGTCGATATTGATAGTACCTTGCTCTATAGCGGTACGAAATATTTCATTAAGTGCCGGTGTACAAACTTTGTCATATTCTTCAAATATCACTACACCTCCAGGATTGTTTTTTAAATATCTTATAAGAAGTTTTGTAGGCGGCATTCTATCAGAGTACTGTGACACAGAATTGAATAATTGATTTACGACAGTTTCTTTTTTCTCCTTATCAACATCTGCAGATGACATTATAAGTGGCTCAGAATTAGTTAAAAGTATGTGTGGCAAGCGTTTTGCAATGAATGATTTTCCTACTCCCGATGGACCATACAAATAAATTATGTCACAACGAGAATATTTTTCGCCTTTCCATTTGGCTTGATCTTTTCCAACAACAATATCGTAAAGATGATTTTTTAAGCTTGAAACAGCTTCTTTTTGACCATAAAAATCTTCAAAAATTCTATCAAAGTTTTCAAGTACGCTTTCTTTGTCTGCACCTTTTGGTTGTGGTTTAAGTAGTTCTGATGTTTCTTTGTACATATTTATAAAATTGCTACTTACCCACCTGAGCTGAGAAATATTCGATATATTTTTAGAAAATTGCCCAAGAGAATTAACTATATCCATACCGCATTTTGCGATAGTCAATGCTCCACCTACACCAGCTACTCTAAAAGCGGCATTTTTAGCATTAAAGTAACTACTTTCAGAATTCACCCTTGAATCAAGTAAAGCTCTGGTTTCTCTTAATTCTTTTACACGTTCGGCATTAAATTTTATTCTTCCAAGCTCAAAATTTAAAAGTTCTCGATCAATAACTTTTAGTCGTTGTTTAACAGCACCTTTTTCATTTCTATCTATTACGCGATCAGGATTAATTTGATCTAAAATAAATCTTCCTGCGTAATAAGTAGCAACAGTTGTAACAACTGCACCAGCTGTTATTCCTAGATATTTTATAACTTTCATTAAAGTTGGATGTTTTTCACCAAAGTTCGGTTGATTTTCAATTTTTTTTGAAATTTTTGCATTTGATGTTTCTACTGCAAACGTGAAGTTTACAGGAGTTAATGCAACTTGAACTATTATAGCAACAGATAAAACTACCGATAAGAATTTATTTGTGATTTTTTTACATACATTCATTTATAAATGCCTCTCTTTCAAATATTTTTAAAACTTTATTTAATAAAATGTTTTTTACAGATAATTTTGATATTGTTTTTTCAGAAGCAACTGAAATTATATAAGATTCAAATTCTAAATACCGGTAATGCACTTTTTTTATTTTTTTAGATGGTCTTAGTAATTCCAAAAAACTTAATCCGAATAATTTGATATAGGCTTCCTTTTGGGTCCAAATTTTAAAAAATAATTTGCTTGGGTTTGTATTTAATAAAATTTGTTTGCACTCTTCGTCTGTAAAAAATCTCTTAGCTACATTTAGGTTTACATCTCTGCAAAGCTCCGTATCTATGCCTATTGGAAAGTCACTAATCACTATACAAATCATTGAGTTTGAGTGTGATATTGAAAAATGAAAATTTTCTAAATTTAATAAAATAGGCTTACCATTTTCATTGTAGCAAAAATCAATTTTTTCGTTTTGAATCCCCATTTTTGTAATTAAGTAAAACCTTAGTAACAGTTCAGTCATTAGGGGTATGGCTTTTCGTTTATTATCAACATATTTTTCAATCTTTATTTGTCGGACTATCGAAATATAGCAACTATATTTTTTTAGTAACTCCCAATTTAAATTTTCTTTAAATAAAATTATTTTAGCTGTCATAATTTTTGTACTTCATCAAAAATTTTGTTTGCAATATCGTTTATACTTAATGAATTTTTTATCATAAATTCTTCATTTATTTTTATTTTATATTTTTTTCTATGTAAATAAAAACTTCAGCGATAATTATACCCCTAACGATTGAATTTACGAAATAAATAGTGTAAAGTCAGTAGACTATGAAAAAAACAAATTTTCTAACAGAATTAGAACGCCAAGAATTAAAAGCACAACATAGAAAAGAAAAGAA
>JAIRZH010000135.1 GCA_031267335.1 Oscillospiraceae bacterium
GATTGAAAACCGTAATAAAAATTTAAATTTTAATAATCAAATTCAAGAACTTGAATCTCAAAATTCAAATATCTTGAATGAAAAGCAAACATTGTTGGAAGAAAATTCAAATTTAAAGATCCAAAACACAGAAATAACCAAAAATTTGGACGAAATTGAAAAAAAGAATACAGGACTTCAAAAATTAAATACAGAATTTGGAGATAGATTTAATGATGAAGTTTCAAAAAAAGTAGAAGAATTTAAAGAAAATTTCGAAAAAGAAAAACAAAGCCAAATTAAAGTTTTACAAGAAGAAAATGCGGCACTAACTAGCTTAAATGAACAACTAACTAAAACAAATAAACAACTAGATGGAGCAAATGAAATAATGACTAAAAAAAATATTTCACTACAAGAAACTAATATTAATATTAGTAGTTATGGGGCTTACGAAAAAATTGTTAAGGAAAAAAAAATAATATTGGATGAATTAAATAAAATTAAAAATGAAAAAAAAATAATGTCGAAAGAAATAAGTGAAATTAAAACAAAAATGTCAAAATTTGCAAAGAAATACCAAAGTCAAAAAAAAGAAATTATAGAATTAAAAAAAATAAATACGGAATTAAAAAGTAAATAATATGAAATAAAATTTTAAACCTTTTTAGTAACCAAAGAGTACGACGAATGCATGAGCAAAAATTAAGGTGATAATTAAAAATATTCGGAGGGTTCTAATTAAGAGCCTGTCTAATATCTCTTTAACAACACATATTTAACTAAAATTTTTAAAATTCTGTATTGCTCGTTAGTTAAATACGTCAGTATTTGTTTTACTCATGCTTTAAATTTTAAAAATTTTATCGTTAAATCTATGAATTGCTTAGAAATATTAGACAAGCTCTAAAATCAAAAGTTTTTCTTAATAAAATTGTTAATTGACTTTAAAATTAATTTAATCATAATAATACTAGAAGTTTATTTTTTTAGGAGATATTTTAGTGAACAAAAACTATTCAAAAGGTCTCTTTGAGAGAGAGAACTCAGGGAGTATTCAAATGCTAATAAAAAGAATTAAAAATCTCGGCATAACTAATATAGAAGGTTTTAATATAAACAAAAATAAAATAGAAAAAGTTTTACTTAAGATTTTTTCAGATACAAATAAAGAAAAAATAAAAAAAGTTTCATTTAAAATCTTTTCAGTATTTTTGGCTCTCCGAATACTAGCAGCTTATAGTTTGATTCCAGTAATAACGCAAGCTAATAACATTAAAATCAGCAGTAAAGATAATAAAAAAAAACCAGTAACAGCGCAAACTACTGATAATAAAGTTGACAATGAAAATAGACTAAAAAGACTAGCCAGTATCTTAAAGACTAATTTTTCAAAAATAGGGCTTTTGGGTGCTGGTGTTTTGGCTGGCATTATTGGAGATGAGTTTTATAGTAATAGAAATAAAAAAGAAAATGAAGATAAAAAAAAACTAGAAATTGAAAAAAATATGATTAAGTTAGCAAAATGTTTTGCAGAAGACCAAGATGTGGGAAAAATCCATGATCTTCTTTCAGGAAATTTTTCTAATGAATTTATTTCAGAAATTGAAAAAATAAATGAATTTTTTAAAAAAATTGTAAAAGAAAATTTAGAATTTAGTAGACAACCTGTTTTAAGTAAACAACCTATTTTTAAAAAACAAACTCTAATTCCTAAAACTAAACCTAAACAACAAGTAAAAAATCCAGTGGAAATTATAAAACAAAAAAATGAAGAAATTAGAAAAAATTTGGAACAACTAGAACAGCTAAGACAAGAAATAGAAAAACAAAAACAAATAGTTGTTAAATTAAAAGAAGAAAAAGAAAAATTGGAAAATTCAAATTCTTCTTTAGAAGAAAATAATAAATTACTAAAAGACAGACTAAAAACACAACTTGATGCTAACGACGAAAATATTGAATCAAGAAAAGCAAGCAACGAAAAAATTCAAAATTTAACTGAAGAATTGAATCAAAAGCAAAACGAGCTAGCAAAATTTACAAATTTACAGAATCAAATCGAAAATCTAAATTCTGAAAATTCAGAATTAAAGAAAAAATCTGAAAAACAAGAAGAAGAAATTTCAAATTTAAAAAATGAAATCACAGAATTGAAAGAAGAAAAAACAAAAGTTGATAATGAACTAATCGAAACTAAAAATGAAAATTCAAGTAATAAGCAAAAAATTTCGGAATTAAAACAAAAAAATTCAAATGATAATTTATTGAATGAAAAATTAAAAGCTGAACTTGATGATTTAAATTCTTCTTTTTCAGAAAGGTTAAAAAAAATAGAAAATGGAGAATCAGATATAAGTAAAGAAATAAAAGAAAATTTAAGAAAACTTGAAGAAGAAAATAAAGTTTTAAGATTAAATAATAATGAATTATCGAAAAAATTATCAAATTTTGAAAACGAAAAAAATACATTTAACACGGAAATTACTAAATTAACTCAAGAAAATGATAAATTTAAAAAACAGAATGTTGAACTTTTGGATGAAAAATCAATTTTAAAAAAAGAAAATAATTCCCTAACAGAAAACGTAAGTACAATGATCACTGAAAAAGAAAATTTGGAATTAGAAATAAAAGAAATTAATACAAAATTTGATTTAAAAGACAAAGAATGTAAAGAAAAATCAAAAGTTATAGAAGATATTACGAACCAAAAAAATATTTCGGAAAGAGAAAAATTAGAAACAGAACAAAAATTGAATACTGCAGAATCGATAAACTTGGAATTAAATGATCAACTTACAAAATTAAAAGATGAACGTGATGAAAAAGAATTAAGAATTAAAACTTTAGAACAACAAGTTGAAGAAGAAAGACCAAAAATTTCTGAAAAAGATACTTTAATTGAAAGAATAAATATTGAAAATCAACGTTTTGATCAAGAAAATAAAAATCTTAAAAAAGAATTAGAATCACATCAGCAGAGTTTTGATGAACTTAATAAAAAACACAATAGATCAATTAAAAATCCGAATAAAGAAATCGAACAGTTTAAAGCAGATATTATTAGTTATAAAAAACTAATTGAAGAATTGCGACAAGTTATTCGAAGTTCTGAACAAACTTTTAAATCCGAGATTGCAAAACAAAAAAATATTTTAAATAAAGAAAAAAATGCATCAATATCTTTGAATTCAGCACAAGAACAAATTCAGGCATTGACTTCGCAGATTCAGGAATTGAATTCAAAGGCTATTGAAAATAGTGATGAATTAATTAAAAATTACAAAAATTGGAATCTTTCTGAACAAGAAGCTTTTAATTTAATAATAAAAGTGGTTGAATCTTTTAAAAAAGATTTAGATTTAATAATAAATTCAAATAATATTATTGAATTAAAAGAACAATTTTTAAAGTTTAAAACAAATTTTCAACGCGTATTAAAAAATTTTCAAAATGATTATCAAAATAATTTGGGAAGTCGAATACCGGATTTTTTTTCAGTAATACTTAATATTTTTGAAAAAATTACGGAAAATAGACAAATAATACTTACTAGAGCAAATATACCTAACGTTCAAGGAGCACAAGATATCGGTAACCAAGAAAATCCGCCTGATGAGAATTTAAATAACGATCAAGAAATGACGTTAGAAGAACAAATCAAAAAATTAGAAAATCTTGGAAATAACGATAATTATAATATTTTAAAATTTTTAAAAGAATACCAAGAAATTTTAGAATTATTATTTTCTGTAGAAAGCTTAGGAATTTCTCAAGTTGGCGAAATTAATAAATTGTTAGAGAATCATCGTCTTAGCCTATCTCCGATAGTATTTGATAATACTATATCGAAGCGTTTAATACCACCATTGAAATTGCTAGAAATTTTTGAACTATTAAATTCTATTCAAAATAAAGATTTTGAATATTTACAAAGATTTTCCCAGATTGTAAATATTGGTGAAACAAAAGAAATAACTGTACCGGAGCATTTATTACAATTAGTAAGATTTCTAAAAATTTTAAAATTTTCAGATTCTATAGCAAAATTAGAAAATATTAAAGATGTTGGAATGAGGAAACAAACGGTAAACGATTTATTAAAAGAATTTGGGGACAACAATGATATAATAATACAACAATTAGTAAATTTTTTAAAAACTTCAGAACTATCAAATTCTATAGCAGCTTTATCAGAACTATCAAATTCTATAGCAGCTTTAAATGTTGAACATTATTGTGATGAAAAACAAATTGCAGGTATGGGACAATTAATAAAAGATTTTGATGCGGACATCATTAAGAAAAAAGAAAGTATTAATGAAAATCTAAGTAATGAAATTCAAGAAATCGTATCACAATTAGTAAAATTACTAAAAATTATATATTTATATTACTCACAATTAGGAAATATTGACTCTATTTATAGAGCTATGTACATTGTTTGCAAAAAAGCTAATGCTCCGCCATTAATTTTAAATCCTGGGGAATTTGTAGAACAAACTAAAGAA
>JAIRZH010000070.1 GCA_031267335.1 Oscillospiraceae bacterium
ACAGTTAAAAGAAGAAAATGCTCAATTCCAATCTCAGCAGAGTAGTATCCAACAGCTGCAAAACGTACTAAACCAAAAAAGCGAAGAATTAGATAACCGAGAAAAACAGTTAAAAGAAGAAAATGATCAATTCCAAGCTCAGCAGAATGAGATCCAACAGCTGCAAAACAAACTAAACCAAAAAAGCGAAGAATTAGATAACCGAGAAAAACAGTTAGGAGAAACAAACAGTCAATTATTAAAAGAAAAACAAAACTTGCAGTATGAGATCCAACAGCTGCAAGACAAACTAGAACAAGAAAACAAAGAATTACAGGACCGAGAAAAACAGTTAAAAGAAGCAAGCAGTCAATTAGAAAAAAAACAAAACTCGCAGAAAGAAATTCAACAGTTGCTTGAACAACAAAGATTAAGTTTAACTTATGAAAAAAATAAATATATGCGGGATTTGAAATCAGACATGATGCATTTAAATAAGTTTAGAGAATTAGAGACGGAATTAGCAAACAGTAAATTAAAAAAAACACAAAACTTGCAGAACGAAATTCAACAGTCGCTTGAACAACAAAATTTAGAGTTGAAAAAAGTAAGCAGTCAATTAGAAGAAAAACAAAATTCGCTTGAACGAATATCAGAACTTGAATTAAATTTGTCAACGTTCGAAAAACAAATTTTAAGTTTAATTGGCGAAAATCAACAGTTGCTTGAACGAATATCAGAGCTTGAAACAAATTTGAGTGAAAAAAGTATGTATCTGCAGAATTTTGAATCAGAAATTAAAGTTTTAAATAAACAAATCAAAAGATTTCGAGAAATAATAAGTGATGAAAAAACAGAACCAATTGAAGAATTTAAATCAGAAAATGTTTTACAAGATTTAAATACTGAAATCCAAAATTTAGATAAAATTCTAAATTCGAAAATTGTAGAATATCGTAACGAAATTGAAAATTTGAAAACGCAATTGAAAAATGAAAAACAAAATCTCATTGATGAAAAAAAGAAGTCATTTCGAGATTATGAAAAAATACTATATACTGATCATATGCATGAAAAATTTAAAAGTATTTGTAGTGAGCTAGAAATTCAATCTATTTCACAGAAGAACGGAATTAAAAAGTTGCAAAACGAAAATTCAAATTCATCACAACAATTTTTATGTTTAATGAAATTAATAAATGAACAAAAAAAAATAGAATTTCCAAAAACACAAGTAAAAGCTATTGAAAAATATAATAATTATTCAGGATTATTCAATTTTAATATTACAAATAAAACAATTATTGCTATGATTAACGAAGAAATTAAAAAAGATATTATTTCAATTTTGCCAACAGATAATCTAGTAGAAGCATCTTTACAAGCGTCAAGAATTTTAGCGAATGATGGATTTTTTGGTAATGACAAATTTTTATCGTTTCGACCAGTTTATCCAAACGGAATTGAAGAAGATTTTTATATTTTTGTATGTCATACAGAAGATTTAGCAAAATTTTATCAATATTATAATTTTTTAAAACTTAAAAATATTTTAGGAGTTTATGATGTTATAATGAGGTCTATATCGGAAGATAATGAAACTGATTTCAAGAATATTAGTTTTTTAAAAGTGCCATGTTCTTTAAATTTCAAAAACACTTTTTATTCTAATGAAAAAGCTAGTTTTTCAATACGAAGTTTAGTACTTAATGAAAAAAAAATGCCAAACTTTAAATTTTTAGAATATAATTCAAAAAAAGCATTAAATTTACAAATCCCAATACAAGAAATTTATGATGGTAAATTTTTAAAAGAATTTAAAGTTTGTATGACAAGAGGAGAACTAAATTCACAACATCCTAGAAATCTTGGAGAAATTTTGTTTAAGTATTCAGGCGGTGGCCAAAAAGATATTGAAAATTACTTCATCGAAAATAGTTCGATCGCCAGAGATGAAAAAGAATACTACAAAGATTTTGATCAAATAAAAATAGACCTACCAAGAATAGGTGAATATGCAAATTTTGCAAATGAAATTAAAGATTGTAAAGAAATAATTTCAGAAATCTTGAATAAATCAATACTTACTCTTTCTTACATACAAACTGATATGTATCCTGTGTTAATGCTAATGCATGTATTTTCTGAATTAAATAATGATGGTAATTATAAGTATAAAGTAACGGAACAAAGCAAAGCAATGATTTATTTTTTATATAGAGTTATATTTATTCCACTCGTAGCAATGGCGACAAAAAAAGAAGGAGAAGATGCAGTAAATTCTAATTTTAGAATACTTACTGATGACAATGCCACTAAGAAAAGTCTCATTAAACGAAAACTATCTTCAACTCTTTTGACACAATGTTTTGCGGTAGAATATTCATCTCGATTTTGGAGCTTAGTTATGATGTCAATGCCACTAAAAAATGATGAAAAAATCAAATACATGTTTAAAATTTTGGGAATTTTCATAGAATCATACGTAAAAGAACTAGAAAGATCAAATACTATTTTTTCAGATATTAAGATTGAAACAATTAGTAGTGAAGTTAACGATAAAAATACCGAAAAATTTGAAAATGCTATGGACGGGACTTTTATTCGGCCTATCATTTAAGAGCTTATTTAATATTTCTTAGCAGCACAGATTTTATGATAAAACTTTTAAAATTCAAAGCGTGAGGAAGGCGAATACTGACGTATTGCAGAATTTTGGCTAGAGCCCGTTCCTACCATTTGAAATGACAAAATTTCAAATAGTGGGAACAGGCCCTAGTTGGCAAAATCAAATATATTTTAAAAAATCTGAAACATTCTTATTTATTAATAATTCAGATAAATTTTCCTTTGATTTATTTAAATATTTTAAAGTTTCTTCTTTTTTATATACGCATTTGAATACATTTTCAAAATTAACCATTTGTTTTATATTTTTAATATCTTTAATTTTGTATCCCATCACAAAGAAAGGTCCATGATCACAACCAAAAAAATTTGATTTAAATACGTCTTCTAACACATGAAGAATTTTGACTAAAAAATGAAATGATAATGCCGAATCACCTAATGCTTTTATCACTGTTTCGTATGCATAATTATATTTTTTTAATGGATCAAAAAGATTAAAATCAAGAACAACTCCGGTATCTTTAATTGTAACTTTGCCTGAATCTTTATAATTTTTAAAATCAATTTTTCTTGAAAGAATTTCTAGAAATTGTTCAGTTAAACAAATTGCTTCAAGAAAAAATTTTATAAAACTTTGTCGTTCTTTAAAAGTGGCGAAATTATTTTTTAATTTATCTCTTATTTTAATTTGTGCATTAAAACCTTTAAACCATTGTCTAGATTTTTTCGAAAGAATATCATCTTTGATATTATATTTAAAATATATTAAAAATAATAAGCTTCCCAAACTAGTGCATTTTATAATTTTTTTAATCTTAATCTTGTCGGCTTTTAACAATTCAACGGCACTATTTGGGAAATCTTTTTTATTGTTCTTAACAATATTTTTTTTGCCTGTAATTTTTTTATAGCTATTTTCTGGTGGATCGATTTCAGAATTTTGTTCATTAGAATCATTTTTATCAAAAGTTTTAACTAAAAAATTACTAGCAAATAAATTTAAAACTGCTAAGCTTGCAGCAAGAGTTTTTGAAAAATTTTTTCTCTTAAACTTTTTGAATTTTTTTGAATCTAATTCTGGCAATAGTTTTTATGTCCTTTTTGTTTGTTTAATTTTCTTTTGAAGAAGTTTAAAAAGCCTGTTTAATATTTCCTAAGGTGCAATTTTATGATAAAATTTTTAAAAATTTAAAGTGTGGATAAGGCAAATATTGACGTATTTAAAGCAATGCAGAATTTTAAATTTTAACTAAATAGTGCTTGCTTTAAAGATATTAGACATGCTTCTAATAAGACTTGCCCCAGAAAATTTCGGTAATAGCCGGTCTTTTATTGCAAATCGGACATATTCCTTCGATTTCATTCTGTTCTAAAGGCATGCAACGCGAACTTAATCCTAGCTCATTTTTAACTTTTTCTTCGCACTGTTTATCACCGCACCAAAAAGTTTTAAGAAATCCATTTGAATTTTTTAAATTCAGCATTTCTTCCCAATTTTTTGCTGAAAAAACTTTAGATTTCATAAATTTTTCAGCTTTTAAATATAAATTAAGTTTTATTTTGATAAATATTTTTCTTAATTCTTCGTTAAGAACATCTAAATTACATTTTATTTTTTCATGCGAATCTCTGCGGGCTAACACACACTGATTTTTTTCAATATCTTTTGGCCCAATTTCGAGCCTAATTGGAACGCCTTTCATTTCATATTCAGAAAATTTCCATCCTGGCGTTTGGCTAGAAACATCGATTTTTACTCTAAAATCTTTTTTTAAATTTTCAAAAATCTCATTTGATTTTTTAAAAACTTCATTATTTTCTTCATATTTTATTGGAATAATAATAATTTGAATCGGTGCAACATCAGGTGGCATGATTAAACCATTATTATCTCCATGAACCATAATTATTCCGCCAATTACACGTGTAGCAAGACCCCAAGAAACATAACTTACAAGGCTACTTTTATTTTTTTTATCTTGAAAAACAATATCAAATGCATTTGAAAATCCAGTGCCAAAATAATGGCTTGTTGCTGATTGTAAGGCTTTTCCATCTTTCATCATACATTCAATTGTATAAGTTTCCTCGGCACCTGCAAATTTTTCTGATTCAGTTTTTTGCCCAATAAAAACCGGTATACAGAGTATATCTTTAAAAAAATCGGCATAAACTTTAAGCATTTTTAATGTAAAATCTTTAGCTTCATGTTTCTCGGCAAAAACTGCATGGCCTTCTTGCCAATAAAATTCGATAGAGCGCAAGAATGGTCTTGAAGTTTTTTCCCATCTTACAACAGAACACCATTGATTATAAAGTTTTGGTAAATCGCGCCATGAATGTATAATTTTTGCAAAATGTGAACAAAACAGAACTTCAGAAGTTGGACGAATACACAAACGTTCTGTTAATTTTTCTTGACCGCCCATCGTTACCCATGCGACTTCTGGGGCAAATCCTGCGATATGATTTTTTTCTTTTTCGAGCAAACTTTCAGGAATTAAAAGCGGCATCGCGACGTTCTCAACCCCGACGTTTTTAAATCGATTATCCAAAATTTTGGTAATATTTTCCCAAATAGCGTAGCCATATGGACGAAGAATTATGCAGCCGCGCACGCCTGAATAATCGATTAGCTCGGCATTTATTACAATATCGGTATACCATTGACCGAAATTTTCGTTCATTGATGTAATTTTTTTTACTACTTTTTCCACAGTTTACTCCTTTATGAACATTCTAAAAATTCGTTTTAAAATTAAGAATATGTTTTAAATAAGCCGAAATATAAATTTTAGACAATTTTTAAATATTTTTTGCACACTTGAAATTAATTTATGGGTATGGAAAATAAGCCGGAATACCAAAATTACTAAAAATTGTACTTTAACTTAAATAGATTTCTTTTTAAACCGCCGGATTTTATAAAAATCGACACCGACGTATTATTATAATTATGGATACTCTGGCTTTGAATAAAAAACGAAGTATTCCGGAGAGTTTCAAAAAAGTCTAATGCATTGAAAATCAAAAAAAATACCGAGATTAAAACCAAGAAACGATGACAGTTCCTAATGTTTTATTTCTGATCTTAATTTTTCAGCCTTAATTTCTAAATTTTCAAGCGTTTCGTAAACTTTTTTGACAACATCTTTGGGCGCCTTAGTAACAAATTCACTATTTTGAATCAAAGCTTTATTTTTATCAATCTGACTTCTAATATTTCCAAGCTCTGATATAAAACGTTTTTGCAATTTTTCTTCGTCAATCAGTTCGCTGGTAGGAATATAAATTTTAGCAAAATCAATTAAGATTACTTCGCAATTTTCATATTTTAATTCAAATCCAATATTATTTATTTTTGCCAAAAATTTAATAATTTCAATATTTTTTAAAATTAAATCTTTGTCTTTGTTAATTTCAATAAAAATATTAATTTTTTTGCCAGGTGGAGTACTCATTTCACTTCGTTTTTTGCGAATTTCTTTAATGATATGCATTAATTTATTCATGCCAATTTCAGCATTTTCATTTTTTAAACTTATATCAAAAACTGGATAATCACTAATTATTAATGCTTTTTTTGATTCATTTTTAAAAGTTTGCCAAATTTCTTCTGTAACAAAAGGAACAAATGGATGAGCAATTTTTAAAATTTGGCTAAAAATTTTTACACTAATTTTTGCAGCGATTTCGTGTTTTTTTATGTCGGCGAAATCTATTTTAATAATTTCTAAATACCAATCACAAAATTCGTCCCAAAAAAAACTATAGATTTTTTGTGTGGCTAAACCGAATTCAAAATTTTCAATATTTGTGTAAATTTCTTTTGCTGCACTATTGAATCGGCTAATAATCCATGAGTGATGAATGCTATTGTTAAGCGGAAATTCATTAGAAACTTTTAATTCTGTATTCATGCTAAGAAAACGTGCTGCGTTCCAAATTTTATTTATAAAATTTCTGCTACTTTCTAATTTTTGATCCGAAATTCTTGTATCGTTCCCTAAAGTAAGTCTGGTCACTAAAGCGAATCTAAGGGCATCTGCACCGTATTTTGCTATAACTTTTATTGGATCAATGCCATTTCCAAGAGACTTTGACATTTTTTGGCCTTTTTCATCGCGGACTAAACCGTGAATTAGCACTTTATTAAACGGTTTTGTTCCGGTTAGTTCGAGCGCAGAAAAAATCATTCTAGAAACCCAGAAAAATATAATGTCATAACCTGTGACTAATGTATCGGTAGGATAAAAAAAATCTAAATCTTTTGTTTTTTTAGGCCACCCTAAGGTGGAAAACGGCCAAAGAGCGGATGAAAACCATGTATCAAGCGAATCTTCATCTTGTTTAATATTCTGCGAATCACAATGCTTACAGTTGATAGGAACTTCACAAGAAACTGTTAATTTTTTGCAATCTTCACAATTCCAAGCAGGAATTCGATGTCCCCACCATAATTGGCGTGAAATACACCAATCTTTGATGTTTTCCATCCAACGCAAGTGAACTTTTGAAAATTTTTCCGGAACAAACTCAATATCTTTAGTTTTAATAATTTCGGATGCAGATTTAGCAAAAGATTGCATTTTAACAAACCATTGCTCAGAAATTATAGGTTCAATAACCGTATTGCACCGATAACAAGTTCCAACTCGATGTGTTATCTTTTCGATTTTGGTGATAAGACCTGATTTTTCTAGATCTTTAACAATCGTTTCACGCGCTTTATTTCTTTCAATACCTGAATAATGACAACATTTTTCATTTAGAAATCCTTTTTCATTTATAATTGAAATTACTTCAAGATTATGTCTTTGGCCGATTTCAAAATCATCAAAACTATGCGCAGGAGTCACTTTTAGCATGCCTGTACCGAAATCCTTTTCGACATATTCATCTCCGATAATTAAAACTTCACGATTGCAAATTGGGACAATAACTTTTTGGCCAATTAAATTTTTATAACGTTTATCGGAAGGATTAATCGCTATAGCTGTGTCACCGAAAATTGTTTCCGGGCGAGTTGTCGCTATTGTAATGAACTCATCACTCGATTTTAAAAAATATTTTATATGCCAAAGATTCCCTTCATGTTCTGAAAAATCAACTTCAGCATCAGAAATAGAAGTCAAACAATAAGGGCACCAATTTACAATTCTTTCACCACGATATATTAAATTTTTTTCATAAAGATGAACAAAAAACTTTATAACTGCTTTTGAACATTTTTCACCCATGGTGAATCTTTCGCGGCTCCAATCGCATGAAGCACCCAATTTTTTTATTTGATCACAAATATTATTACCGTATTTTTCTTTCCAAGCATATGCGCGCTTCATGAAATTTTCGCGGCCTAATTCTTTTTTTGTGATATTTTCTTTTTTCATTTGTTCAACGATTTTTGCTTCAGTTGCGATTGCGGCATGATCAGTTCCAGGCAACCATAAAACTTCAAAGCCACACATTCTTTTAAATCTAATTAAAATATCTTGCAAAGTATTATCTAACGCATGCCCCATATGTAAGTTGCCGGTGATATTTGGCGGTGGCATCATTACTGTATATGGTATTTTTGTTGAATTATAATTTGCTTTGAAAAAATTATTATCTTCCCAATATTTATAAATTTTTTTTTCAACTATTTTGGAATCATATTGTTTTTTTAGCATTTTAACCTCATTTACAATAATGGAGCTACTGATCCGATTCGAACGGACGACCTGCTCATTACGAATGAGCTGCTCTACCAACTGAGCCACAGTAGCGTAAAGTAATCTTTAAGTATACATTCTAGCAAAAATCTTAAAAAAATGAACTATATTCGTTGAAATTTTCGCAAAACAAGTATAAATGTTCTTAAATAGAATTAAAATTTGTTGAATACGTCATAATTAGCGGATTTGCTTGCGCTTCGAAATTTGATATAATTATTCTTTGATTTTAAAAAAAAGTTATGTTTAAAATTATTTGGAGAATAGAAATCAGAACAAAACAACACATAACGTCATAACTTTAAACGAAGTTTAAATGCAAATTCCAGGGAGTGTTTCCTAAATAACTATATCTATCATTATGTTAACATGTATAGCAGCATATAGCATTGTAGTTAGCTCAATCATTTGCAAAGAACGTGAAACTACACAAGTCTTACGTCT
>JAIRZH010000120.1 GCA_031267335.1 Oscillospiraceae bacterium
AAAGTGAGAAAATGAGCCTTACTACTTTGGCCTCTGACTCTACAATTTTTGGTTTGCCGTCTTCTCCTTTTTCATAGCCAAGAATTAGTTTGTATCTTATCTCTACGTGGCCATCTGCCATTTTCTTGCGTTTGCCCCAAGTTACGACGTTCTCGCTTATTGATCTGCTTTCTTCTTGAGCTAAACTGCTCATAATTGTGAGCAAAAGCTCGCCTTTTGAATCAAGTGTGTAAATATTTTCTTTTTCAAAGTAGACTTCAATTCCTTTTTCTTTAAACTTTCTTACCGTCGTAAGACTGTCAACAGTGTTTCTTGCAAATCTTGAGACTGATTTTGTAACAATTAAGTCAATCTTACCACCAAGTGCGTCGTCGATCATTTTATTGAAACCTTCACGTTTCTTGGTGTTAGTAGCACTTATTCCTTCATCAGTATAAACATCGACATATTCCCATTCCTCCTTGCTTTTTATGTAGCGCGAATAGTAATCGATTTGCGCTTCATAGCTTGTAAGCTGTTCTTCTTGATCTGTGCTGACTCGAGCATAACCAGCAACTCGTTTCTTTTTCTGAGCTTCAAAAACATTGACGTATTGATTTTTAGTAAATGCCGGTATGACTGTAACAACTGTTCCTTTCATCAAATTTTTTCCTCCTTTTGTTAATAATTTCAATCTGTCTTTGACGTGCTTTTCCCAGATGCCCGAGATTTGCTTCTGAACTTGTGATTTCGTTCTTTTTTAAAGATTTTAGTCTTGCTTTTTCTTTCGTCTCAGGCGTCCAACTTTCTCTTCGAGATCGATCTGTCCACTCGATATTGACTGAATTTCCATCAGAAAAGAAAAATACCAGACGATTTGCGTCTGATACTTTTATTTCTTTAATGACTTCTTCGATTTTTCTTTTTTCGTCAAACTCTTTTGCGATGTTTTCAAGTATTTGCTCCGGAATTGCTTTTGCTTTGCAGAATGTCTTTCCTTGGCTTAAAAAAGTAGAACACTGCCAGCTAAATCCATTTGAAGTTTTCTTTCGTTTGTAGTGTTTGCCGCATTTTTCACAAACGATTTTGCCTGAAAACGGATATCTGTTTTGACTTGTGTCTTTTACATTGAAACGTGCTGCTCGTTCTTTACGAATTTGTTTTGCTTCTTCAAAAGTTTCCTGGCTTATAATTGCCGGATGCGTCTCCGAAACAAAATACTGTGGTTTTTCACCTATGTTTTGTTTCTGCTTTTTTGTCAGATGATCCACAGTAAACTTCTTTTGGAACAATGAATTCCCAGTTAACCTTTCATTGCTGATTAGCAAATTTACTCGTGAATCCGACCATTTACCTCCTTGATACGTTGGAATTTCTAGTTCATTAAGGCGTTTTGCAATTTTCATAGTTCCATCACCTGATATATACCAATCAAAAATTTGCCTGATAACGGATGCTTGTTTTTCGTTGATAATGATCTCACTGTTTTTGAATTCATAGCCGTACATCCCTACAAATCCTACAGGCTCTCCGTTTTCAAATTTCTTTTTGATTCTCCATTTGCAGTTTTCTGAAACTGATCTACTTTCTTCCTGAGCAAATAATGCTAAAATTGTAAGCATTAATTCGCCTTCATTGCTCATGCTGTGGATTCTTTCTCTCTCAAAATAGACATCAACTCCTCTTTCCTTTAACATTCTAACAGTTTCAAGCAAAGTCACCGTATTTCTTGCAAATCTTGATATTGACTTCGTTATCACCATGTCGATTTTCCCTTCTTTGCAATCAGCAATCAATTTTTTAAACTCTGCTCGATTATCTTTTGTTCCAGTCGTCGCCTCGTCGGCATAAATTCCCGCAAATTCCCAGTCGCCTCTCTTTTGTATTAAATCGCTATAATAGCTGACTTGTGCTGCCAAACTTTGGAGCATTGAATCTTTGCCACTTGAAACTCTTGCATAGGCAGCAACTTTAATAAGTCTTATGATTTTTAGGTTAGCCGGTTTAACTTTTTTAACTTGAATTTTTAACACCTCATCGATTTAATTTCTTTGTCTTCGCTATTTATTTTTTTACCTCTAGTAGCAACTTCATCGATTTAATTTTTACCTTTAATATTTATTTTTTTAGGTAACACTTCGTTAATTTCTTTATCTCTAACACCTCCGTGACAATCTATCACTCTGAACCGATTCGAAGTCAAGTAATTCACACAAGAAATTAATCCGGTTAACAGATTATTATTTGGCCTATTGGAGGCTTGTACTTTTTAATAAAAAACTCATTGATTACTTTGTAATCTTTGCCATTTATAATTCCTTCTTTTTTTATTCTGTTTGCGATGTTCATTGAAATTTGGTAGTCCAATTCACGTTTGAATTGTTCTTGTGTCATAAGTGTTCCTCCTTATACCAGAGTTGGGGAATACTATGTGGGATTTTTTTAGGTATGATAGTGATAATATAATTGGTGTGTATATAATATTGAATAATATAAAACAGGACAATCCTCAACTTTTTGGTGTCGCGCTTCCTGTGTATATGTATAATATGGGAATTATCTTTTTAGGGCCCGTTCCCACTACCGTTTAACGGTCGTGTTTAGACACTTTTTGATTTGTAGTACGTTAAATTTTTTTACAATGTGAAAAAAATTTCCTTATCCAAACCAAAAATTACTCAAAATGTGGGAATATGCCCTAATAGAAAGTGGAAACGCCGAGCTAGAAAAGATGAAGTCAAAATTTAGTTTCAAAGAATTTCGAAAAACGCTCAAAAGATTAACCAAATACAAAGACAATTACCTAGAGCCTGTCTAATATCTCTAAAGCAACGAATATTTAATTAAAATTTTAAAATTCTGTATTGCTCGTCAGTTAAATACGTCAGTGTTTGTCTTTTTTTATGCTTTAAATTTTAAAAAATTTATCATCAAATATGTACTGCTAAGAAATATTAGATAGGCTCTAAATATCTTTTGGACGTTAAAACCGTTAAAAAAATATCTAAAAATTTGAATTTTGGTTTGCCAAAATCAGATTTTAAGAATTTTTAAAAACATTACAAAAAAATGTTATAGTAAAAATTAATGCTGAAACTATTACTATCATAGCTCCGGCCGAAACACCTATGTAAAACGAAAGTATTAATCCTATAAAACCTGATATCATTGAAAAAATTATAGTTAATATATGATAATTTTTTATGCCACATGAGACATTCCTTGCAGCTGCGGCTGGCAATGTTAAAAGCGAATTTATAATAAGAATTCCTATTAATTTTATCGAAATTGCTACAATCATAGCGATTAAAATTAGAAAAACATTTTTGCAAAACCCGGAATTTACTTGTTTACTTATAGCCAAATCTTTGCTAATGCTTGATAACATAATTTTATTAAAAAACAAGACCCATACAGTTACAGTCGCTATCAATAAAAACGCGATTGTTGTAATTTCTTTTCGCGAAACAGAAAGAATATCTCCTACGAAAAATATTGAAAATTTTTCAAACCCCCCGATTAAAGATAACATTACTATGCCAAGTGCTAAACCCACTGATGAAAATACGCCCACTACAGTATCTGATGATGATATATCAGATTCAATTACTGCCGAAATTCCAATAGCAAAAGCTATAGAAAACGCTAAAACTGAAATTTCTGGATTTGAAATTCCTAAAATTGTGCCAAGTGCCGCGCCAGTCAACGCACAATGTCCAAGGGCATCAGAAAAAAAAGCCATTTTGTTTTGTACAATCATAGTACCAGTTAAGCCTAAAATTGGTGAAATTAACAAAATTGCCAAAAGAGCATTTTGCATAAATTCATATTCTAGCCAAGCAAACAAAAACGAAAAAAACATCAAATTTTCCAAATAAATTTATATTTCTTAGAGCCTGTCTAATATTTCTTAAACAATAACAGATTTTATGATAAAATTTTTAAAATTCAAAGCGTGAGGAAGACGAATACTGACGTATTTAACTGACGAGCAATACAGAATTTTAAAAATTTTAGTTAAATGTGTGCTGTTAAAGAGATATTAGGCAGGCTCTAAGTATAAGTTTTGTGGTGATTCAGCATTTATCGGAGAAAAATACGAAAACATCATAAAAGAAAGAAATTACATTTCTCATATATGGCCTTGCGGAGAAGAGAAAAAAGAAATAAATAAAAATCCTGATTTTGAGCCACGAAGTCGGTTGTGAAGATGTTTTTATAGATGGTACAGAACGTCCTGTATAGCGGCCAAAGAATAAGAGCTTGTCTAATATCTCTTTAGCAACACATATTTAACTAAAATTTTTAAAATTCT
>JAIRZH010000031.1 GCA_031267335.1 Oscillospiraceae bacterium
AATTTAATATCATAATCATCATTAATTTTGATATTTATGATTTTATTATTTTATTGCCGTTATTGTGGCTACTAAGTTATGATATCAAAAGGGATTAAAATAGTCTATGACATTACCAATATTTCTAAGCAATGCAGATTTAACAATAAAATTTTTAAAATTCAAAGCGTGAGGAAAGCAAATACTGACGTATTTAACTGACGAGCAATACAAAATTTTAAAAATTTTAGTTAAATATGTGCTGCTAAAGAGATATTAGACAAGAACTAAAACTTGAATCTAAATATATACGTGTTATATAATTAAATTTATTAAGTAAAATTTTAAATTCGTATGGTTAAATTATGGCAAAAATAAATAAAAATTATTTAAATTTAGGAAATAATTATCTTTTTAGAGAAATAGAAGAAAAAGTCCAAAAATTTAATATAAAAAATCCTAATAAAAAATTAATAAATCTCGGAATCGGAGACGTTACTTTACCTATTTGTGATCAAATTTTAAAATCTGCTGTAGAATCCATAAAAGAAATGGGGAAAACCGAAACTTTTAAAGGTTATGGCCCAAATCTTGGATATGAGTTTTTACGTGAAAAAATAAAAGAAAACTATTTTAAATCAGGAATTAATATTAACATAAATGAAATTTTCGTAAGCGATGGTGCAAAATGTGATATTTCAAATATTCTTGATATATTTTCAAAAGAAAACACTTGTCTTATTCCCGACCCTGTTTATCCGGTTTATTCTGATACAAATATTATGATCGGCAACGAAATTATTTATATGGATGCAAATGAAGAAAATAATTTTTTGCCAAAACCAAATTCAAAAACTGCGGATTTAATCTATATTTGTTCGCCGAACAATCCAACCGGAGCTGTTTATACAAAAGAAATGCTTCAAGAATGGGTTGATTTTGCTAATTTAAATAAATCGATTATTTTTTTCGATGCTGCATATGAATCATTTATTTCTTGTGAAAATTTGCCACATAGTATCTTTGAAATTCCCGGAAGCAAAACATGCGCTATTGAATTTAAATCTTTTTCTAAATCAGCTGGTTTTACAGGTATTCGATGTGGCTATACAGTGGTACCGAAAGATCTAATAATAGAAAATGTTTCATTGAATAAACTTTGGAATCGAAGACATTCTACAAAATTTAATGGAGTTTCTTATATAACTCAAAAAATGGCCGAAGCGATTTTCACTGAAGAAGGTCAAATTCAATGCCAAAAAAATATAAATTATTATAAAGAAAATGCAAAGATAATTGCCAATTCGTTGAAATCCGTAGAAATGAAATTTTTTGGCGGTTATCATGCGCCTTATGTTTGGTTTAAGTGCCCAAAAAATATGTATTCTTGGGAATTTTTTGATTATTTACTTAAAAATTTGAATATAATTGGCACGCCAGGTTCAGGATTTGGAAAAAATGGAGAAAAATATATGAGATTTTCATCTTTTGGCAGAAGAGAATATGTTTTGGAAGCTTCAGAGAAAATTAAGAATCTTTAGAATCTGTGTTTAGCAAGATTAAAATATAAATTTTTAGATAATTTTTTTAGTGTCTAATGCCTTATTTTTTTGTGCCTATTTCTAGTAACGGATACTCCTAAAGAATTAACTAATTTTAGGATAAATTGAAATTTTAAAGTATTTTTTCACAAATTGTTTTATTATTTTTATGCTGCTTTTTCAATATCTTGATTTTGAGAAACATCATTTTTTTCAGTTTTTATTATTATTTTATCATCGATAACAGAAGCAATTATTGAGCCAACTTTTTCTGTAATATATGTCTTAATTTTTAATTTCTCTAGAGTCGATAATGTTTTCGTAGAAGGATATAAAGCAGCTGAATTAAAATATTTACCTGAAGAAATAATTGCAATTTTTGGATTTACTTTTGATAAAAATGCTTCTGTTGACGATGTGCTGCTTCCATGATGTGCAATTTTTATTATATTCGATTTTAAACTTTCGCCTGAATATAAATTTAAAAGATCTTTTTCGGCAGCTTTTTCCATATCTCCTGTTAACAAAAAAGAATGATTTTTATATAAAATTTGCATAACCACAGAGTTATTATTTATATTTGTATATTTTTTTGAAGGACCTAAAATTTTAAAGACTACATTATCTATTTTTATAATATCGCCGGATTTAACAAATTTAATTGGTATTTTCATTTTCTTAAATTTACGAATAATTTTTTTAAAATTTGATTTTTCATGAGAATTAATTCCTGATTTTGCCGTAACTAAATATTTTATAATAAATTTTTTCAATATTTCTGGCATTTGACCGTAATGATCAGAATGCGGATGCGTTAATACAACAAAATCAAATTTTTTTATTCCTCTTTGATTTAATTTATCTTTAACCGAAGTCGCTGAATTTTTTTCGGCAGCATCTATTAAAACTGCATGATGGCCAAATCTTACCAAGGCCGAATCCGCTTTACCTACATCAAAAAATTCTATTGAAAAATTTTCTACAAAACTATTGATATTATCGTTTTTTTTGGTTTCTGGGTTAAAATTATCATAAACTAAAAAACACAAAATCCCGACAAAAAAAATCCAAGATAAAAAATTTATTGTTTTAAAATTAAATTTATTAAATTTTGAATTAATATAAAATGATTTTATCATATATTTTTAACAGTATAACATCTTTAATTTAATTTCAAATTTATGAGTTTTAAATTCTGTCTAATATCTCCAAATCAGCGTATATTTAGTTAAAATTTTTAAAATTCTGTATTACTCGTCAGTTAAATACATCAGTATTTATCTTCCACATGCTTTGAATTTTAAAAATTTTATCATAAAATCTGGCAATGCTTAAGAAATATCAAACAGGGTCTAAAACTTATTCAAATTAAACTAAAAAGTTGTATTTCCAAGTTTAATGAGAACAAGTTTTTATTATAAAACATATTTGCCATCAAAAATATCGTTACCGTGAATAACAATTTGATCTCCAAAATTCATTGCATCAGGATTATCGTATTTTTCGCATATTATAAAATCAGAATTTTCAAATAAAATGTTAATTTTTTTAAAATGCAATTTTTTATGATATTTTATAAAAACACCAGTACAGCCATTTTTGTTTTGTTTAATAGCTAATTTATTAACTTTAATTCCTTCGATGCGGCGGCTTCTGATTTTTATTTTTTCATGTCTAAAATTTATTAAATATTCTGTCATGGGTGCATTTAAAATTATTAAAATATATTCTTCGTTTATTGGAACAAAATGGCAAACATCGAAATTTACAAAATTATTGTTAAGTTCAAATTTACAAGCGAAACTGTTGTGTCCATATAATTTTTGAGCATCTTCTTTTTTAATTTTACATGCTAATTTGCATTTTTGAGATGTAACAATTTTGCCAAGTGAATTTTTCAAACGTTCATGTTCTTCGGTATTATGAATTAAATCAAAATTAAATTCTTTTGTATTATAGCCAAAATTTTCAAATCCATCAGTAAACGTAGTGAAATAACCTGGATCATCTGCCGAGATTTTTTCTGATAAATTATAAAAATTTTTAGAATTTTTATTAAAAAATTCAAATAAATTTTCGTTAGATTTTAAACTTCTAATTTTCTTTGTAATATTTTTTTTAAAACTATAAGCATCATCTATATCTTCAAATATGAAACTATTTTCTTTCAGTTCAGGAATTTTATCAGAAATTACAGCAATTGTTTCATTGCGAGCTACTTTTGAACCATCATGTAAATTTACATGAACAAACTTTGAATCATAAGTTAAAATTTTTTCATCACGAACAGCAAACGCATCAGCTTCAATTAAATCATCAAAAGATATTAATTCAGCATTTTCTGTTTTGACAGTTAAAAAAAACAAATCAAATGCTTTTTTGGCGAGCACTAATAAAAAAAGCATAACGAAAAAATAAATTAGACTTTTTTTTATTTTCATCTTTTATTCATAAGCCTTCGGGCATTTTCGACAATATTTTTTGCCGTTAAACCATAATATTCTTTTAAGAAAGACATATCGCCAACTTGGCCAAATTCATTGTGAATTCCAATTGGTTTTACCATAACAGGAAAATTTTCACTCAAAATTTCGCTTACAGCTGAAAAAAGACCACCAAAAACATTATGATTCTCAGCAGTAATTGCTCTTTTGGTTTTTCGGACAGAATCAAGAATTGCTTTTTTATCGATTGGTTTAATTGTATGAATATTTATAATTTCAGAACTGATCCCAAGGTTGTCCAAAATTTTAGAAGCATTTAAACATTCGTGAACCATAATCCCAGTACAAAATATTGAAATATCTTCGCCTTTCTTTAAAATATCGGATTTTAAAAGATCAAATTTGTAATTTTCATCAAAAATTTTTGGAGTTTCTTTACGAAACATTCTTATATAGACAGGGCCATTATAATTTAGAATTTCCAGAATAGATTTTTCAAATTGCACTTCATCACAAGGCTCAAAAATAATTATATTAGGGATACTTCTTAAAACTCCAATATCTTCAAAACTCATATGAGTTCCACCGTTATGCTCGGCTGCAATTCCAGGATCAAGCCCAAATAACTTAACATTTTGTTGTGCATAACAAATAGAAATTGCAATTTGGTCACAAATGCGTCGTGTTACGAAAGGCGCAAAAGAAAAAATGCATGGTATAAAACCATATGTGGCCATGCCTGCAGCGACGCCTGCCATATTTTGTTCAGCAACACCAACATTGAAACACCGATCTGGAAAAATGTCATTTAATCCAGATAAACCTGCTGCTTTAGCCAAATCGGCATTAATTATAATAATCTCGGAATTATGGCGCATTATTTTTTCTAGTTCTTTAAATAAAACTTTACGCATTTCCATATTTTATACCTCACAATTATATAATTTAGAATTTTTTAATATTGGTGCAAGAAACTTCAGGAATAAAAATAGTAAATTCACTGCCTTTTTCAATTTCACTTTCTAACTTTATTTTTCCGCCGTGAATTTCAAGAATTTTTCGTACATTAAAAAGCCCGAAGCCAAATCCTGTATTATCTGAATGTTCTCGAAAACCACGTTTAAATACATTGCTTATATTTTTATGCTTGATTCCTATCCCAGTGTCTTTCACTTTGACCACAATAAAATCGTCTTTGCTGCATGCATCCACAATTACAGTGCCACCGTTTTTATTATACTTAATAGCATTCGTTATAAGGTTTGAAGCTACTCTCCAAAATTTAATTTCACTGATTTTTGCAAATAAATTTTCTTCTGAATTGAATTTAATTTTTATATTTTCTTTTTCGGCAAAAAAATTTGAACTTCTGCAGATATCTTTAAGCACTTTAACACAATCGGTAGTTTCATCATTAAGATTTTTACTTTCCACTGATTCAGATGTTAATTCATCTATCATATGTAAAACCTTTTCGGCTTCTGAATGTATAATTTCAATAAATTCATAATGCGTAGCATCATCTCGTTTAGAAGATTCTAACAATTCAGAAAAACCCAAAACAGAAGTTAACGGAATTTTAAGATCATGAAAAATATTCGATAATCTTCGATTTTGTTCCTGCTTTTGCGTTTTTAATTTCTTATTAAATTTAATAATCAATATAAAAAAAACTAAATTTAAAACAATGCTTAAAATAATCCAAAAATTCAAAACATAATCCTACTAAAAATTTCTTGTAAAATTTAAAATGATACCATTAATAGTAAGAAATTTAAAATTTATATTCAATAGGCCTCCACGAAAATTGATTTTAGTATTTAAATATGGTTTAATAACATTGGCGATAAAAATTTACGCGATATGAAAAACCATTTAGAGATTACAAGATACAGATTTTAAGAGGCTAATTTACGTAGATATTATAAATCTGTTTTACTTTATGCAAAATTAAATAAATTAAAACTGTTTGTGCAGCATTTTTAGGTTAAGGAGTATAGTGTTAATTTTGTGTGCCTGCCTCGACGTTTGTGCTTTTCAGCATATGTTAATCGAAGCTGAGCAACCATCGCATTGTGTTTCTTTTTTTACGCCTATTAACTTCTTAAAATCTGTATCTTGCAATTTGATGGTTTTTTCATATCGTGTGAATTTTCATCACTTGAGTATATATTATAAAAATTATTTAAATTTAGAGTATCATGATTCATAGAAAAATTTTAAAAAAAATTTTAAGTATAATTTTCATAGTTTCGTTATTTGCCAATAATATTTCCGGTAATAATTTTTTTCACAAAAATGACAATAAAATTAAAAGTAACAACAATAAAAATCACTTGTTAAGTAAATTTAATAAGCGAAAAATTTGGTTCTTAGCGTGTA
>JAIRZH010000028.1 GCA_031267335.1 Oscillospiraceae bacterium
CTTTTTTTGAATCAAACAAAGATATTTTTCTTATAATTCAACAGAACATTGTGTTAACTTTTTTTTGTATGTGCAAACTTTGGGGCATGGGAATAAAAAATAATAGATTTGCAATTTTAGATATGTATAATTTCAAGATGCGAATTTGTCCAAATGGACACGATTTACTAAGAATAAGCAGATCATTAACAACAGTTTATATGTTTTTCGGGGAAAAAGTTTACAAAATGTTTTTAGTTTTTTTGTTCCAAAATTTAAACCATATATATAGATCCCTACCTTATTTCGCTACAAAAGTTAATGGAGTTAAAAGTTTTGTTTCAGGGCTTATTTAGGGTCTGTTTTCACTACCGCTTAACGACCATATTTTGATACTTTTTTGATTTGTACATTGCGAAAAATTTTCCTTATCCAATCCAAAAATTGGTTGTGTCCTTAAATTGTTGATATGAATTCCTCGCCCCGCGCAATATGCGGAGCGAGGAAGCAAAGCTATAAATTTGTGACATAACCAAAGTTATCACAAG
This sequence comes from Oscillospiraceae bacterium, assembly GCA_031267335.1. GTDB lineage: Bacteria > Bacillota > Clostridia > Oscillospirales > Acutalibacteraceae > Improbicoccus. The sequence goes on from JAIRZH010000028.1 coordinate 528, forward strand.
TTTATCTAAAACGGATATTTGAGACTTCCTGCCAGCAGTGTTTTTCTGTGAAAAGTATCAGCAATTTCTAAAAAGACGTAATAGTCTATCAAAAATATATTTTCCTATGCCAAAAATCTCTTTATATTTGCTTATTGCCATTTTAGCAATTTTAATTTGATTATTCATTTTTTTATCACCTTTTTTTACTTTAATAATGGTAATTATATCATGTTTTCTTATTTTCGGACAGGTCTATTTTATATATACTAATTAAAATAAAAACTTAAAAATAACTTATAAAATATGTTATAATAATGAACATGTCTTATGATATAAAATACAGAAAGTCGGCAATAGAATATAAAAAATGCGGACATATGTTCAAAGAATTTAAAGACGTATTTAAAATATCGTCACGAGCTTAATTGTAAAAATGTTTCAATTTTTTAATTTAAGTTGCTATACAAATCAGTAAAAAGCGAAATTTAAAAATTTTATAAAGTTATTTTTTTCGTTGAAATTTAGCATTTTATAATAATAACCAAGTATTGGCAAAAATTTTTCTTTAAATAAGCTAAAACTTTATCTCTAAAATGGCATTATAACTATTTCTTTAGGCCATATTTCTATTATCTAAAATTATTAAATTCCAAATAATTTTTGGTCTAGATTTAAGATTTGCAAATTATCATTTAAAATGGTTTACAATATTTTTCGGAGATTTATGCGCAGGTTTTTGATTTTTATTTTAAAAATCTATAAAAAATTCATTTCACCAATGATGTATAATAGATGTAGATTTTACCCATCTTGTTCTAGTTATGCTTTACTTGCTATTAAAAAATTTGGTATTTTAAAAGGAGGTTTTTTATCGATAAAAAGAATTTTAAGGTGTAATATGTTTTCTAAAGGCGGAATTGATAAACTGCCAAAGAGGTGATTATTTGTTTGATTTGATAATAATTGGTGCAGGACCAGCTGGGTTGACTTCTGCGATTTATGCTTTGCGATCCGGGCTTGAAGTTTTGTTAATAGAACGTGAAATTTATGGCGGAAAAATGAATCTCACGAATGAAATAACAAATTATCCTGGGCATACCAAAATCGCCGGTATTGAGCTTTCTAAACAGATGTTCGAAAGCGTCAAGTCGTTAGGAATTAAAATCGAATATGATCAAGTTATTCGAACCCGTTTAAATGATGATATTAAATTTGTATGCACCGAACAAGAGGAATTTAGTGCAGTGAGTGTAATTATTGCCAATGGATTAAAAACCAAGCATCTGGGATGCATTGGAGAAAAGGAATTTTTCGGCAAGGGAGTATCGTATTGTGCTATATGTGATGGATTTTTTTTCAAAAATAAAAATGTAATAATAGCCGGTGGCGGCAATACGGCACTTGAAGATGCGATTTACCTTTCAAATATATGCAAAAAAGTTAATATTATTGTAAGAAAAAATTGTTTTCGCGCCGAGGAATTTCTAGTTGATTTAATAAAATCCACAGAAAATATATGTGTTTTTTTCGAAACAGAAATTTTGGAAATAAAGGGCGATAATAAGGTAAATTCAGTTATTTTAGAAAATAATTGTGTACAAAAAGAAGTTGAAATTGACGCTGTATTTATTGCAATTGGGCAACAGCCAGAAAATGAAGCTTTTAGCGAAATTAAAATGGATAGATTTGGCTATTTTGATTCTGATGAAACTTGCACGACAAATATCGAAGGTGTTTTTGTAGCCGGAGATTGCCGTGTTAAATTTTTGCGTCAAATTGTAACTGCTACATCCGATGGTGCAACTGCAGCCTCGCTTGCAATAAAATATTTAAAAAAACATAAATTTGTTCATAGCGGAACAAGCGTTGGTGTCGAATGAAAAAAGAATTAATTTTTTATTTGTTTTGTTTTTTCGCACTTGCGGTTTGTGCGGTTTGGGCGATTTTAAAATATACTAGTAAATTACCCGATAGTAAAACTAATATTATTGCAACTTCATATCCTGTTTATATTATTTCTTTAAATATAGCTGATGGAATTTTAAATATCGAAAATCTTACATCGAATCATACAGGTTGCTTGCATGATTTTGTTTTGCAATCACGCGATATGAAAAAAATAGAAAATTCATCAGTTTTAATATTAAATAGCAAAATAGATTCCTTTGAAAAAGAAATTTCTAAAAAATTTCCTAATAAAAAAATAATAGATTCAAGCTCAGGGATCAAAATTCATAAAAAAAATACTCACATTTGGCTCTCAGTAAGCAATTATATTATTCAGATAAAAAATATTTTAAATGAATTGTGCAAAATTTTCCCAGAACATGAACATAAATTTAAAGAAAACGCCGAAAATTATATAAAAAAAATAGAAGATTTAAAAAATAATGGACATAACTTATTAGATAATTTTTCCGGAAATGATGTTGTAACTATTAATTCTTCTCTTTATTATTTAACAAATGAATTTAATTTTAATTCTGTAACTCTTACTAAGCATCATAATGAAAATTTTAGTGCTCATGATGTCAAAAAATCTATAAAAACTTTAAACAAATATAAAGCAAAATTTATTTTAACAACTTCTTCAGAAAGCGATAAAAAATTAGCTGAAATGATTTCACGTGAAGTTGATATAAAAGTAATAGAACTTAGTTTAATTGCATCTTCTAATTCTAAAAAAATAGATAAAAATTCTTATATAAACGAAATGATTCAGAATTTTAAAGTTTTACATCAAAATCTTTTGGGATTGTAAAGTCTGTCTTAAATAAACTAAAGATGCGAATTTTTGAATATTTTTATGCATTTGATTCTGCTTAACTTAAAATTAAGCCGAGGAAAATAAGAGCCTGCCTAATATCTCTTTAGCAACACATACTTAACTAAAATTTTTAAAATTCTGTATTGTTTGCCAGTTAAATACGTCAGTATTTGCCTTCCTCATGCTTTGAATTTTAAAAATTTTATCGTTAAATTTATATTACTTAGAAATATCAGACAGGCTCTAAGCGAAAAATTCCAAAAATTATCAAAAAAAGTTATGTTTGAGCCTTGAATTATCGGGCAAGTTCTAAATATTTTATCACTAGGCTTCTTATAAAAACTAAAAAAATTGCCTAAAACTTGTATTTCAGCTTAATGAAATCAAATTTTAATAACAATATTTGACACAAATTTTATTATATGCAAAAATGCAGAGAATATAGCCTTTCGTTTTACTAATGTTATCCTAAATAGGAGTTTTATTTACATGAATAAAAAAAGCATCTCGAATGCCAATTTAAATGGAAAAAAAGTTATTGTACGCTGCGATTTTAACGTTCCGATTTCTTACGATGGTTTTATTGTAGATGATCGCCGTATCACGGAAGCTTTACCAACTATTAAGTTCCTCGTGCAACAAGGCGCACGTGTAATTTTATGCTCGCATTTTGGGAGGCCTCACGGCAAAGTGCAATGTAAACTTTCCCTTGAGCCCGTGGCGATTAGATTGAATCAATATTTTGAAAATTCAGTTAAATTTGTTAAAGATGTAATTGGTACAAGCGCTTGTAAAGTTTCTAAAAACTTGGAAAATGGCGAAATTTGTCTACTCGAAAATTTAAGGTTTGAAATCGGTGAAGAAAAAAATGAAGATAGTTTTGCTAAAAGTTTAGCATCATTAGCTGAAGTTTATGTTAACGATGCTTTTGGGGCTTGCCACAGAGAACATGCATCAATAGTGGGAGTTCCAAAATTTTTACCTTCTTATTTTGGATTTTTGGTCCAAAAAGAAATAAAAGAAATGTCCGAAGTAATCAAAAATCCTAAACGTCCGTTTGTTTCAATTTTAGGTGGATCAAAAGTTTCAGATAAAATAGGTGTTATTAAAAATCTAATCGATAAAGTGGACACGTTCATTATCGGCGGAGGTATGGCATATACATTTATGAACGCGTTAGGATATTCTGTAGGTGATTCTATTTGCGAAAAAGACAGGCTTGAATTAGCGCGTGATATTATGGAAAAAACTAAAGAAAAAGGAGTTCGTTTTCTTTTACCAGTAGATAATAAAGTTGGAAAAGAGTATTCGCCAGAAACTGAATTTAAAGTTGTAGGAGCTGATAAAATTCCTAACGGTTGGCAAGGGCTCGACATTGGCCCTAGAACATGTGAAATTTTTTCCAATGAAATTAAAAATGCAGGTACAATAGTGTGGAATGGTCCAATGGGAGTTTCTGAATGGGATAATTTTTCTCAAGGCACATTTTCAGTTGCACGAGCTGTTGCTGAAAGTGAATCAGCTTCTATTGTGGGTGGCGGTGATTCCGCGGTTGCTATAAAGAAAATTGAATGCGAATCCAAAATAACGCATATTTCTACTGGCGGTGGAGCATCTCTTATGTTTTTAGAAGGAATCGAATTACCTGGAATTAAAGCTATTAGCGATAGGCCTTTTGCAAAATTTTAGAGCTTGTTTTTATTGGTTAAATAAGGAAAATTTTTAAAATAATATTGGCCGTATTGCAAGAAAATTTAACGTAATATAAATTAAAAACATAGTTACTAAAATAGAGTAGTAGTAGCAAGTGGTTAATCTTTTTTTAAAAATTAATTATTGTTACAATACTAAAATTCCTATAATATGCTCTGGCTTTATAATTTTCGCGTTTTTAAAAAAAATATTTGTTTTCGCAAAAGATTTAAATAATTAAGGATTTTTACGTATGATTGATGAAAATTTAATGCAAAAAATTATAAATCTGTGTAAAAACAGGGGATTTATATTTCAAGGTTCTGAAATTTATGGCGGATTAGCTAATACTTGGGATTATGGGCCTTTGGGTGTATTGCTGAAAAATAATATAAAAAATGCTTGGATTAAGAAATTCGTTCAAGAAAATCCAAATAATTTTTTGATTGATACAGCGATTCTTATGAATCCAAGTGTCTGGGAAGCTTCAGGACATTTAAAAGGTTTTTCCGATCCGCTTTTAGATTGTCGTATTTGTAAATATCGTTATCGTGCTGATAAACTTATCGAAGAAAATGGCGGAAAATCTGTAGAAATGAATTCCCAAACAATGGAAAATTTTATCGAAGATAATAAAATAAAATGCCCAAATTGTGGTGGCATAAATTTTACTAAAATTCGGCAATTTAACTTAATGTTCAAAACCTTTCAAGGTGTAACCGAAGAAAATAAAAACGAGATTTATTTGCGCCCAGAAACCGCTCAAGGGATTTTTGTTAATTTTTTTAATGTTTTTAGAAGCACCAGAAAAAAAATGCCGTTCGGTGTTGCGCAATCCGGAAAATCTTTTAGAAATGAAATAACTCCTGGCAATTTTTTATTTCGCATGCGTGAATTTGAACAAATGGAGCTTGAATTTTTTTGCGAACCATCTATGAGCGATTATTGGTTTAAATATTGGCGAGAATTTTGTTTTAATTGGTTAATACAATTCGGAATAAAAAAAGAAAACATTAAATTCCGTGATCATGAAAAAAATGAGCTTTCGCATTATTCGAAAAGCACTACAGATATAGAATTTTTGTTCCCATTTGGTTGGGGCGAACTTTGGGGCATTGCTAATCGTGGCAATTTTGATTTAACTCAGCATCAGAAATTTTCTAATAAATCACTTGAATATTTTGATTCTGAAACTGGTGAAAAATATATTCCTTATGTAATTGAGCCTTCTCTTGGACTAGATAGAGTATTTTTGGCATTTTTATGTAATTTTTATGAAGAAGAGCGTCTTTTAAACGGCGAAACTCGAATAGTGCTTAAATTTGATTATGATTTAGCACCAATTAAATCATGTGTGATGCCACTTTCCAAAAAATTAAATAAGAAAGCATTTGAAATTTATAAAGCTATTTCCAAAAATATTATGTCAGATTATGATGAATCAGGTTCTATTGGTAAAAGATACCGCCGTCAAGATGAAATTGGCACACCTTGGTGTATAACTTATGATTTTGAAAGCGAAAATGATGGAAAAGTTACTGTTCGAAATCGTGATACAATGAAACAGGAACGTATTGAGATAGATAATTTGGTTAAAAAATTAACTCAGAATTTTAATAAATAGGAAAATAAAAATATATGGACTCATTTTTTCAAGTTTGGGGATTAATTTTAGATTATTGTAAAGATAAAATTACAGAAGTTGCTTACAAAACTTGGATCGCTAAAATATCGCCAAGAGAACTTGATTTCGACAACGGAGTTGCAGTTCTTGTAACGCCAAATGATTTTTATCAAAAAACAATCGATAAATGCTATAAGCCTCTTTTAGTTAAAGCATTCGAAGAAGTTTTTGGTTCAGTTTTTGATTTAGACATCGTTACTCAAAAACAAGAAAAAACCCCAAATGCAATTTCTAACAATTTCACTTCTGAGTTTTCATTTGAAAACTATATAGTAGGGCCTTCTAATAAATTCGCCCATGCCGCAGCGCTGGCAGTTGCCGCGAACCCTTCACATGCTTATAATCCATTATTTATTTATGGAAATTCTGGTCTTGGCAAAACTCATTTACTTTATGCTATAAGAAATGATGTTGAAAAAAATCGTTCAAATTTTACCGTAATTTACATAAAAGGCGATGAATTCACTAATGAACTTATTGATGCGATTCGGCGAAATTCTACGATTGATTTTCATTTAAAATACAGAAAGGCAGATATTTTATTAGTTGATGACATACAATTCATCGCTGGAAAAAACGCAACGCAAGAAGAGTTTTTTCACACTTTTAATTCTCTTTATGAGGCCAATAAACAGATTGTTTTGACTTCAGATAGACCGCCCAAGGAAATTCGTACCTTAGAAGAACGCTTACGTACAAGATTCGAGTGGGGCCTAATAGCGGACATTCAGCCACCGGATTTTGAAACAAGAATTGCATTAATTAAACGCAAGGCTGAAAATTTAAAATTAAAGCTCCCCAATGAAGTTTGTGATTTTATTGCTAAAAAACTTAAATCCAATATTCGCCAGCTCGAAGGCGCAGTCAAAAAAATAAAAGCATATATAATACTTAACAATGCAAAACCAACAATACAAGTCGCGCAAACGGCAATCGCTGATGTTCTTAACAACGATTCGCCGCCACTTGTAACTATTGATCGTATTATCAACGAAACAGCTCGTACTTTTTCTATCGACCCGAAAGATCTTCGTTCTGCAAAACGTTCAGCAAGAATTTCGAAAGCACGTAAAATTGCAATTCATGTCACTAGGTTAATTACGCAATTGCCTCTTGCAGAAATAGGCAAACAATTCGGTGGCCGTGATCATTCCACCATTGTTTATTCACTTACTCAAACAGAAGGCGCATTGGCTTGTGATCCGCAAAAACGCGAAATTGTAGAAGATATAATAAAAAATGTGCGTATGGTTTAAGAATTTATATTCATTACAAAGTCTGTTTGATATCTTTAAGTATATAAGTTTTATAATAAAATTTTTAAAATTTAAAGTACGTTTAAAGCAACTCAGAATTTTAACTAAATATATGCTGTTTTAAAGATATCGCAGTCTGACTTCAATAAGTTAAAAGATGCGAATTTTTTGACAATTTTTAAACACTTTTAGTACCATTTTGCTTCACTTTGTTGGTACCAAACTGAGGAAAATAAGCGAAAAAATGCTAAAAAGTTGCGGTCGGGGGGCTTGATTGAAGATAAGTTATTAGACAGGTTCTAAACTAAAATATAAATTTTAGATAATTTTTTTAATATTTTTTTTAGTGTCGTTTTTTAATTTTATTTAATTTAAAAACTTTGCGATTTTGCTATATAAAATTATAAGATTAGAATTGAATAAAAACTATTTTAAAAAGATGGTAATAATTTGGCTGAAAAATTACGTGGAGTTATCGAAAGAGTTACATATTCTGATGAAAATAATGGTTTTGGTGTTTTGAAAATGCGTTGCAAAGGTTTTTCGGAGTTTGTAACAATAATTGGAAATATAGCTCATATCAGCATTGGAACGGTCATATTAGCAGATGGAAAATGGTCTTCGAATCAAAAATTTGGCAGACAATTTGAAGTTTTAAATTTTGAAGAAATTCTACCAGCAAATATTTTTGGAATTGAAAAATATCTTGGGAGCGGTCTTATAAAAGGAATAGGCCCGAAATATGCTAAATTAATAGTTAATCGTTTTGGCGCACAAACACTTGAAATAATCGAAAATAGTCCTGAAAAATTAGCTGAAATTTCAAAATTAGGAAGTAAAAGAATCAATGCCGTTAAAAAAGCTTGGAATAGTCAAAAAGACATTAAAAATCTTATGATTTTCCTCCAAGAAGCTGGTGTTTCTACTGCACTCGGGCATAGAATTTATAAGGTCTGGGGCAAAAAAAGTATCGAAAAAATTAAAGAAAATCCATATGCACTTGCTGACAAAATAGATAGAATTGGATTCATGACTGCTGATATTATTGCTCAGAAACTTGGTGTTGATAAAGATTCGCACAACCGGTGCCGTGCTGGAATCTTTTATGTTTTAAATCACTTAGCTGATAAAGAAGGCCATTGCTGCGTTCCGTCTGATGAACTTGTAGAAAAATGTTCAGAAATACTCGGAATTAAAGATTCTAAAATAATTATTAGCCGTGATAATATGCTTAGAAATAAAGAATTATTTTTAGAAAACGATAAGAAAATTTATCTCCCGGCATTTTTCTTTTCAGAAATTGGTTTAGCACGAAGAATTAAAAAAATCTCAAATCCTTCAAAAACCGAAATTTTACTAAATGAATACGAGTTTGAAGATCAACTCAAAGATTTACAAAATAAAAATGATATTAAATATGATAAATTTCAAATTGAAGCAATAAAAACTGCAGTAAACTCTAAGTTTTCAATTATAACAGGTGGTGCAGGAGTCGGTAAAACCACAATTACAAAGGCGATTATTGAATTTTTCAAGAAACAAAATAAAAAAATTTTGCTTGCCGCTTCAACTGGCAGAGCTGCGAAAAGGATGAGTGAAACTTGCGGTTGTACATCTAAAACAATACATAGATTACTTGGTCACAGCATCGGAGGTGGCTTTGAAAAAAATGAAGAAAATAAACTAAACGGTAATATTTTAATCGTTGACGAAACCTCGATGATCGACTTAATTTTGATGTATAATCTTATGAAAGCCGTCCCTGATGAAATGAGTGTGATTTTAATAGGAGATATAAATCAGCTTCCTTCCATTGGAGCCGGAAATGTTTTGAAAGACATAATTGAATCTAAGATTATTCCTGTTATTAAACTTACGAAAATTTACAGACAATCATTAAAAAGTAATATAATTACGAATTCACACAAAATAAACAGTGGTGAAATGCCGGATTTGAAAGGCACTTTAGATTTCTTTTTCATTGAAAACAATAATGCTGATAAAATAACTGAATTAGTATTGGATTTATGCACAAGAAGACTTCCAAATTATTATAAAGTAAATCCAATTTCAGATATTCAAGTTTTAGCTCCGACCAGAAAAACTCAGTTTGGGGCTGATAATCTAAATAAAATTTTACAGGCAAAATTAAATAAAAATACTATTTATTTACGTCACGGTATGAATGAATTTCGCCTTGGCGATAAGATTATGCAAGTGAAAAATAATTACCGAAAAGATATTTTTAACGGCGACATCGGAATCATAAGTGAAGTTAACTTAAATGACACTTTTTTAAAAGTGAATTTTGATGGAAAATATATTAATTATGATGTTTCCGAACTTGAAGAGCTAACGCTTGCTTACGCTTGCACAATTCATAAATCTCAAGGCGGGCAGTATCCAATTACAGTGATTTTGTTGCCATTTAATCCAAAAATGCTTGAAAGGAATCTTCTTTATACAGCAGTTACAAGAGCTGAGAAAATTTGTATTCTAATAGGCGAAAAGCGAGCAATAAAATATGCCGTCCAAAATAATTCTGCACATAAAAGATATACTTTGCTTGCGGAAAGATTGAGAAAATTAAAGATATTGTCAAACCAGGATATTTTGAATTTAAATGTATAAATAACCAGGAGAAAAATCAAATAAATATGAAAAAAGAAAAAAAAAAGGGGGGGCACGAGGATCATTGCTAGAATTAAATTCAGAAAATCCAAAAAGTTAAGCAAGAACTTTTTAAAAACTCTTGCTGCGAGCTTAACAGTTTTGAATCTATTTTCTAGTAATTTTAATTCAGTTAAAGCTGTTATTAATAAAGCTGTTATTAATGAAAAGACTTCAAAAAATAGCTATAAGAAATTAATTAGCAATATTAAACAAAAAGAAACCAAAAATATTATAAAACTTGCCGGTATAGGGGTTTCGTTAATTTCAACAATATATTTTGTAATTAAAAGATATAATAAATATACAAAAGAAAATATTCAGCAAGAAAATGAAGCTCAAATAAAAAAACTTCAGCAAGAAAATGAAGCTCAAATAAAAAAACTTCAGCAAGAAAATGAAGCTCAAATAAAAGAAATTCAGCAAGAAAATGAAGCTAAATTAAAAGAAATTCAGCAAGAAAATGAAGCTCGAATAAAAAAACTTCAGCAAGAAAATGAAGCTCAAATAAAAAAAATTCAGGAAAAAGACAATACTCGGCGAAAAAAAGAAGTTCAATTAAAAAAAAATTCTAAACAATGGTTCGAAACTTTCGAGACACAATATAAAGAAATGGTAATATCATTTAGAGAAAATTTAAATAGTGACGAAAAAATAAAAATATTTGTAAATTTTTGCCTCGAA
>JAIRZH010000140.1 GCA_031267335.1 Oscillospiraceae bacterium
TTAGTCAGAAAAGGTATAAGATTTTCTAAATCTCATTTAATGCATAAGATTGTTGTAAGTTTAGTTATAAATTTTTGGTTTTTTGGGCGTGATTTGCCGTTTTCATTTATTTTATGACATTACCCGATAGTGAAGATTTTAAAAATAAAAACTTTAAACTATTATTTCTTTCTTCTTATTTTTTTGAATTTCTAATCCTATCGAATGCACTTGGGCTAATTTTAAAAAATTTTTGCTTAATTCTAAAATTATTTTCTTGTTTATTTTTTTCCATCCGGTATTATTTTAGTTCTTAGTAAATTATAATTAATTTCATAAGAGGTTTAATGTTTGATACTTGAATATAAAACAGTTTTTGGTTCTTCTGAAGCTAAATTTATTGAAAAAAAATCAAAATTTATATCAAATTGTAGTGGAATTGAATCAGAATTAGAAATTTCTGATTTTTTAAAGAAAATTAAAAATTTTCATAAATTTGCAAAACGTAATGCTTATGCTTATAAAATTTTTCAAGATTTAAATTTAGAAAATAATGAATATTTTATAAATAAATGCTCGGATGATGGAGAGCCAAACAGAACTGCAGGAATTCAAATTTTAAATTCGATTAATATTTCAGAATTAAAAAATGTTATTATTACAGTATCACGTTATTTTGGTGGAATACTGTTTGGCGTTGGTGGGCTTTCACGTGCGTATAGATATTCTAGTGAATTAGCTATTTCTAAAAGTAAAATAATTACTAAAAAATTATGCACAATTTTAAATTTAAATATTGATTATATAAAATTTGATAAAATTCAAAATATTATTAATTCTTCATTTTGTATTGTTTTAAATAAAAATTATACTCAAAATGTTAATTTAGAAATCGCTGTAATAAAAAATTATTACAAAAAATTTTTAAATTTAATTTCAGAAAAAATTGGTTCAGAGGTTAAACCCAAATTTTTAAAAGAAGCTTATATGAATTTTAATTAATTTTTTTGAGATTATTTATATTTGAATGTATATAGAGAAACGCTAATCGACGTTAAATGCACCAAAGATGTCCAAAATTGCCTAATAATTTATAATTTGATTTAATAATAACAAGTTCTTAATCAATTTCACAAGGTGAATTAATCTAAAATGTATTCAAATTTTATGAAAATTGCTTTAGAGTTAGCGCAAAAATCAGCTGATGAATTCGAAGTTCCCGTAGGGGCAGTTATTGTTAAAGATGAAAAAATTTTAGCTACAGGAAGAAATACCCAAGAAAAATCATGCAATGCTTTAATGCATGCAGAAATTATCGCAATTAACAAAGCTTGCAAAAACTTAAATTCGTGGAGATTATTTAATTGTGAAATTTTCGTAACACTTGAGCCGTGCTCAATGTGTGCGGGAGCAATAATTAATTCAAGAATTAAACGACTTATTTTCGGTGCACACAATCCAAAATTTGGCGCTGTTGGTTCTGTCGTGAATCTTTTTGATATGTCGTTTAATCATAAACCTGAAATAATAAGTGGAGTATTAGAAAAAGAAAGCAAAAAACTTCTTATTGATTTTTTTCACTTTTGTAGAAATAAATAAAAATCAAAAACTTGCTTTTATTAAATTAAACCAAAATACAAATTTTTAGATAATTTTAAGCATGTTTGGCTAGTGATGAGCAAGGAAAATAAACAAAAATATGCTAAAAAATTGCCAAAGGGAATATCAATAATTTAATGTAAATAGTTTTTTTAAAAATTAGAATAGTAAATTGCCCGAATATCACACCCCAATTCGGAATCGGTAAATTCCATTTTTTGACTTCTTATATTGAAAGATATATCGATTTTTTAAAGCATCATCGCTATTCTTTATATTTTATTGCCGAACTTCTGTATTTTGCATTATAAGACATGTTTGTTCTTGTAAAATATTTTATAAGTTATTTTCAAGTTTTTCTTTTAATCAGTTGTACAGTCTCTTTTTCTAAAACCGATTTCTTCATTGCAAAACCTCTTGTTTTTCTTTTCTGTATAATCCTCCTGTATATTAGAATTCTCAACGTAATTACATCTGTATTATTTGCACAGATATCTTTGTTTTTTCTGTGAAATCCATATCTCACTTTTTTGCCATGACATTTCAGATAAATGTTTTTTCCTTACAATATTTTCGTTGTTTCATTTTAATTTAGCGATGCCTGAATCTATACTGCTTAAAAATATTCAGATTTAAGATATAAAATTAAAAAACTAATTGTTGAATAATATATTTATATATTTTTTCTGGGTTTTTCTGAAAATTATCACGAATTAAAATCGCTTGTTCTAATTCAGGAGCGAATATACTCATCGACATAAGATTAAAATTTCCGCCTGAAATATTGCAAATCACTGTATAGCCATTATCTGTTTTTTCAATTTTAGTTTTATTTTCTTTTTTTTTGCGCGAAATTTCAATAAAACTCTCTATTTTTTGTGTTATTTTTTGTATTATACTTAGCGGAAGATTATTAAACAAACCTTCAGAAATTGCTTTGCCTTGAGAAGTAACTTTAAATTTTCCATTTTCAAGCTCTAAAATTTTATCTTCAACAAGTTTTGAAATAACATCGGTAATATCAAAATAATTTGCTACACCACACGTTTGAATTGTTGAAACTATAACATTTTTGTCAACAGGCGAGCCGGCTATATCACAAATATAGCATATTAGAATTTTTATATCTTTACGTAAATGTAAATTAACTGATGTCTTATCAAAAAAAACATCACTGTTAAAACATGAATTACTAGAAGATTTTTTATAAATGATATTATCCTTTTTATTTGTCAAAAATATTGATTTAATAAATATTTTATACTATTATAATATTATCGGAAATTTCAAAACTGATATTTTCGATATTCATTTTTTTAAATTGTGTTTCCATAAAGCGATTAAGCGAATCGATTGTTGATTTTGAGTTATGTTTGTATGTCCAAATCGTTAAATTAATTTCAGATTTTTCATTTTCATTAGATGTAAATCGAAATCCAGAAGGAGGGTTGCTCAAAATTTTATTCTCTGGAATTAGAACATAGTACTCAAAAGCACGTTCAATTTCTTTAATTTTTTTAACGTTCTTTAAATTATACTTAAAATTAAAATAACACAAATTCCAAGTACTTTCGCGAATAATTACAGAGGAAATTAATTTTGAATTCGGCACAACTACAGTTTCTTTATTATCATTCAATAGTATAGTGAACATTGTTTCTATTCTTATTACTATACCTTCAAACTGGCCTGATTTGATTTTATCACCTATATGAATTTGTTTACTTAATACCACTAGTATCCCGGATGCTAAATTAGCGATATTATCTTTAAGCGCTAAACCAATAGCTAAAAACGACGCACTAATTGCTGCTATAACAGATAAAACATCTATTTTAAGTGCAGATAAAACTAAGACGGCGATTAAAATCGAAAGCAAAAACTTCATTAAAGAATCTAATATTGAAACAAAACCACTATCGGCATTGGATTTAAGCAAAAACATAATCAAAATTTTGCTTATTCTATTAATCATCAATAAGCCTAATGCCAAAATCAGAGCAGCAATGATTAAATTTTTTCCATATACATTAAAAAAATCTAGACCAATTGCTAATAAATTAGATAACAAAAAATCACCTCAAGATTGATTTTGGGATTAAATTATTATTTTTGCAAGGAGTTTGAAAAATGAGATTAATCATATCAATTATTTTTATTTTAATTTTTGAATTTTATGTTAGTGCTTTAGAAATTAAAATAATTACCCCTGAATTCGTGAACTGTGGCGATAAAATTCCAGTTAAAATTATAGCATATTCCGATGAATCAGTAATATTAAATTCTTTAGATATAATTTTAAATTTTAATAAAAAAATAGCTCGTATAATAAAAAAATATTTTAAAAACGATAATTTTATGATCAAAAGCAGTGAAAATGAAAATGAAATTAAATTCAATCTTAAAAATAAAAAGAAAATTTTAGTTAACAATCAAGAAACTGAAATATTAAATTTCGATTTAACAACAAAAAAATTAAAAAATGATATTTTGTTAAACTTTAGTTTCGAAAATGTATATTTTGGAAATAACCAAGAAATTAAAATCAATAATTTACAAAAAATTATTTCTACAGATTTTGAAAAATGTTTTCTCGCAAACATTTTGCCTTCAATAGGCAATTTATTTCCTAAATTTTTACCGGAAATTTTAGAATATAAAATCGAAGTTCCTTCCGATACAAAATTTATAGAATTTAAAACTATTGGAAATTCAGGCGATGAAAAAATTAAAATTAATAGAAAAAAACTAGCAAAAGCAGGCAATCAAACTAGAATTAACATAGAAGTTTCTAAAAATAATTCAAAAAGTATATACACATTAAACGTGTTTAGAAAATCTGACACAAAAAAAATATATAACAAAAAAAATATAAAAACTGATGTTAAGAAAAGTAAAATTCAAAATAAAAATATAAAATTATCCGATAAAGATACAATTCCCGAAAGCGAACTAAAAGATGGCGTAGATGATTTAAGCGAAGAAATGATAACTGAAGAAATCCAGAATATCCCTAATAATAAAAATAATTTTAAAAATTATTTTGGAATATGTTCAGGTATAATTATTTCTCTTGGGATAATTTATGAATGGTTTTTACATTTTAAAAAGAAAAAATCAGAAGAAAAAAACGAGCAATTTATTGATTAACATAAATTTTATTGTTAGAGCCTGTCTAATATTTCTAAGCAATACAGATTTAACGATAAAATTTTTAAAATTCAAAGCGTGAGGAAAGCAAATACTGACGTATTTAACTGACGAACAATACAGAATTTTTAAAAATTTTAACTAAAATACGTGCCACTCCAGAAGAGATAATCAGATAGGCCCTTAGAACCTATCTTCTTGGTTGACGCCAAGCAAAGAAAAATAAGCAAAAAATGCCAAAAATTGTCAAAAGCTATATTTGGGGGCTTTTTGGAGACAGATTCTAACTCTAAATATGCGCTGCTTTAGAAATATTGGTCAGGCTCTAAATATCGAATATATCGCTTGAAGATAAATTTTGTACTTTTTGTTCGCAAACGTTAAGATAATACAGTGCTGCTTTATCATCAGAATTTTGTTGTAACACATCAGCAAACAGATTTCTCGCTGTTTCAAAGTCGCCGTTTAAGAAATTATTAATTGCTTTTTCGAAGGTTTCTTTAGTGCCTATATAAAGTTCTTTTTTTGGCACATCAACCGAATCGATTATTTCATAAATTTTGACCCAACTCGTTCCGGCTACATCTCGGAATTTCCCCAAAAACCTGTAAGCTATAGAAGATTCTTGAGAAACTTGTTTTATTATCGATTCAGTTGCAACAAGATTCACGCCAAACTTATTAATATTTATATCTATTTTTATCAATCTTAAAAATTCATCAGAAACCACGGAAATCCCACGTCTGACGTTATCGCCTATAATTCCTATCAAAGCATCGCCAAACCCTAGGCCTAGACGCATATTTTCTTTAATTTTAGGATGAATTTTTGCTTCGAAAATCTGAAATGCCACGGTCACAGCATCTTTCGGACTTGTCGGAAAAAGAATCATAGCTCCTAAATTTGAAAAATTTTGTATAATTCCGCGCCCTGATTCAATGATTTTAAAAATATTTTCATAACTTTCTTGGAGTGCGTTAAACATGAAATTTTCAAAATTTTCTTGTGTATTGCGAACAGGCGCAATGTTAAAAGTTATATATAACATCGAAAGTTCACTTAATTTTTTTTCATTAATCTTTACTTGAGTGATTTTTTCTTTTCCGGTTAAACTTAATAGCTCCTTTGGGACAAATCTAAGATATTTACTGTTTAAATCTATAAGATTATCGGTATACTTTTCTAATCTACTAGACATTTCATTAAATGTTGAAGCAATATCGCTTAATTCATTATTTGCATGAATGGTTACTCGTGTTTTCCAACGGCCATTTATCATAGAGTCAAGCCCTTTGCCAAGTTTGCGCAAAGGATAAAGTGCGAATATTATTATTATACATAGATATAAAAATACCAAAATTGTTGTTGCGCCTATTATTAATGAATGCTTAATTAAAATTTTTAAAAGTTCGTCTTTCACATGAATTTTTTCATCAATAAAATTTCCAACAAATCCTACAATTCTTCCATTACTATTTGATATTGGGGCAAAAGATGCAGAAAGTCCGCCATGAACATCTTTGAACTTTGCAAAAGCTATTTTTTCTTCTCCATTTCTTAATTTATCCCAAATAGAATATAAATTGGTTATTTCGTTTGTTTCCAAAAAACAATCTATTAATGAAATTTCAGCAGGCACCATGTCTGGATTAGCGAATTTAAGTTCTGAATAAGATTTTGATTTACCCAAATATCTGTTATCTATAGCTGAGTAAAGCTGATTGCCTTTAGCAACATATAAAACTACATAATCGCTTATATCACTAATTTTATCGTTTAAATCCACATAAGAAGCTTTAAGAGAAATATCTGTTTTAGCATATTCTGGCGACATATAATTAGAAGGCGCTGCTAGATTTTCTAATAAGTTTCCATCGATTTTTTCTGAAAGAATTTTTGTCCAGACGTTTTGTGAATTATTTAAAAATTTGCTATAATTACTTGACGAATCTAGATAAGTAACAAAAATTAACGCAAACATAACGATCAAAAAAAATGGTAGAAATAACCCTGTTATGCGAATCGCTAACGATACTCTTTTTAATGCTCTTTTAGATATACTCCAAATTATCAAAGTAGCAAGAATTAAAGCGATTGTGCCAGCAAACGTATAAATTAGCCCCCAAGGGAAAAAAGCATATCTTAAGTTAGAAGTTACGTAATTCGTAGTACTAAGTCTTGCATGGAATGAATTTTCGAAATTTTTAGAAGCAGCATAAAAATCATCTACATCAATAGCACGAATTCGTCTTAAATCTTTGATTTTCAAATCATCGATTTTTAAAGAATCTTCAAGTGAATAAATCGGAGTAACATTAATACTTTTTGTGTTTAGCTTATAGAAAGTGCCAGTTAAAACATCGGTAAAATAAATATTATCTAATTTATCTATAGACATTGAAACAATAGAATTTTCAAAATTTGGTAAAATTGAGCGCAAATCAACAGTTTTACCATCGGTATCGACAGATAAAAAATCTCCACGTTTAGTTGTATAAAATAATTTTCCACTCGAAATTACAGAAACATCGTTTGCCCATTCAGCTTCTGCTTCTTGCAAATTTGCCGGTGGATTAACATTAAATGAATAATCTTTTGAAGGACTTTCATCGACATATGGATTAATTGTTACTATATCAAATCTATTTTTTTCAGCTCCAATAACAACTAGCTTTTGATCTACTATTTGTAGTTTTCGTATATATCCGACCGTTGACATATTCCCTGTAGAAACAAAATCAAACAATATAACTTGTTTAATTTTTACACCATTCGAATCATACATTAATACTGTTTCTTTAGCGATCGGGTAAGAATCCGGAGTCGAAACCACTGCATTTGTGTATCTTGATTCACAAACAAGATAAATATTGCCTTTTAAATCGACTTCGATATTTCTATAAGCGGCTGATGATTCGTTATCGGTTGCTTCCAAGTAATTTTCGAATTTAACAATACCGTTTTTGTCTATTTTTGTAATTTTATATTGATTTGAATCTTTTTTTACACTTAAAGAATAAACATTTCCAGATGCATCCATATTTGAGCCTAAAAATGTTCCTAAATTCGGCTTATAATATTTAGCTTGAACAAAAAACGCTAATAAAAAACTAAAGACCAAAAACATAACCTGCCGAAACCATCGGCTTCGAATTATTTTTTCAACTTTGATTTTTTTAACTTTGCTAATCTTTTTTTTCAAATTATCCGCCTCGCTCATCTTAAGTTTAATTTGTGCAAAAATTTTCAATCAAAACTATTTTGCACAAATTAAATATTATAATTTAAAATATTATAAAAAATTAGTTTAAAATAACCAATTCAAATTAGTATTTGATTTTAAAATCTGTTAATTATACAATTCCACAAGGTTTTTTTATTTTTCAGGAGTGCTTCAATGAACAAAAACTGTTTAGAAGATCTCGCCAAAGAAAAGAGAGAATTCAGGAGTTTTCGACTTGTTAATAAAAAGAATTAAAAATTTTAATATGGCCAACTTAAAAGACTCAAATAAAAAAAAGATTAAAAAAGCTTTTTTAAAAATTTTTTCAGTATTTTTAGCTTTTCAAATACCGGCAACTTACAGTATAGTTTCAGTAGCAGCAGAAAATTACAATAATACCGAAAAAATTGATCCAAAAGTTCTTTTAATAAACCTAAAAAGTTTAAATATTTCTAAAAAAAATAATCGAAATAATTCAAAATTTTATAGTTTTTTTGTTGGTCTTGGCGTTGGTTCGCTCGGAGCAGCTGCATTGTCATCTTACAATACAAAAAAATTCAATATGAAAAAACTTAATATATTCAATAAAGAAAAATTTGAAATCTTTTTGCTTTCATTAGAAAAATTAATTTCTACTAAATTTCAAAGTCCAAAATGGCATGAAAATACTCAGGAAGTTTATAATGTTGTTTTGCAATCAAATTTAGGTGATGAAGATTTAAATAAAATTTCTGGTCTATTAAAAACCATCTGTGAAATTCAAGAAGAAAATTCAGATTTACGAAATAAAAATGAAAATTTAAATTTAGAATTGGGACATTTGCATGAAGAAATTTCAAAGTTTAATTTAGAATATGAAAAGAAATTTTCAGAAGATATATGCAAGGTCTATTATAAAGAATACAAAAAAATATTTGAAGAATCAAAAGAATATAAAATGGTTATCGAACAACAAGGTTTAGTTTTGCTCAACCAAGAAAAACAAATTGAAGATTTAAGAAAACAAATTTCATCTTTAAATGATGAAAATAAAAAATTAAAGCAAGAAATTTTAACTTCGAAAGAAAAAAATAAAGAGTAAATAAAGCGAACTAAATAAAACCATGAAAAAGAATCAAAATCCAGTATATCAATTGTAAATGGGCTTGGATTGGATCAAAGATATTTATTGTCAAAAATAAATATTTTAAAACGGAAAAACAAAGAATTCTAATGACCTGTTTAAATAAACTAAAGATTGAATTTTGACAATTTTTTAACATTTTTAATATATTTAACTCCGATTGGATGACATCAAACCGTGAAAAATGAACAAAATTCCAAAATTATCAAAAAGTTACGTTTGTGGCTTATTTAGAGCCTGTCTAATATCTCTTTAGCAACACATATTTAACTAAAATTTTTAAAATTCTATATTGCTCGTCAGTTAAATACGTCAGTATTTGCTTTCCCCATGCTTTGAATTTTAAAAATTTTATCGTTAAATCTGTATTGCTTAGAAATATTAGACAAGCTCTTAGAGGGGTAGATTCTTAGTTAAAAAAATAATCTAAAAATCATGTGTTTATCATGTTTTAAATAATGCCCCAAATTGACTTTAAAATTTTTTCAGCCCCACCGTTAATATCACTTTCGATATTTAATACTAAACATGGGTCATGTGCTGATTTTCGCAATAGACACCAGCCTTTTTGTTCAGGGGAGTAAAAATTCAATCGTATACCATCGGAATTATCCTTTTCTAAATCGCAATCTGGAATTTGTTTATAAAAATTCCTTAATTTATTTATTATTTTAATGCTTTCTATATCTGGGTTTTTTTTACTGATAGGAATTCTAATTTCTTTTGTTTCAGCAGCACAAACTAAATTTTTAAGAAGATCACTAAGATTTTTGCCTTCGTTTTTGAGATTAACCATTTCTACAATTATTTTTGCAGCTAAATATGCGCCATCATCGCTAAAATTGTTATCGGCAAAAGCAGCATGCCCAGAGGTTTCTATTGCCAACGGACAAAGCATTCCACGGCTTCCGAGCTCTTTTGCCATATTTATAACATTGTTATAACCTCTTTTATATCTAAATTGAATTCCACCTAATTTTTCTATAAATTCTTTGAGATAATCAGAAGTAACGGAATCTGTTACTATTACTGCGCCTGGGGTTTTTCGCAAAACCACTGCAGCACAAAGTGCTATTAATTTTTCTTTGTTTATTATTTTTCCATTAAAATCGATTATAGCTACTCTATCGACGTCTGCATCGAAAATTATGCCTAAATCCGATTTTGCTTTTACACACGCTTTGCAAGCATAATCGATTACTTCGTTATCTTCTGGATTCGGTGAATGAATACTAAAATTTCCGTCTGGATTTAACAATACACTACCGTAAGTATCTGCTCCAAGAGGTTCTAAAATTTTTGAAGTAAAAAAGCCGCCGGCACCATTGCTTGCATCTACAAAGATTTTTAAATTTTTCAAAGGCTTGCTGGGACCTAAATCTTGAGTGATCAAATTTTTAATAAATTCGCAGTATTTAGTCATGAGATCCACTTCGCGTACACGGCCGATAATATTTGATGGAGAAGGAAAATCTCTATTCTGGGCAATCTTTAAAATTCGTTCAATATCGGTACTTGAAAGTCCACCTTCGCTAGTAAAAAATTTTAATCCATTTCGTTCTTTTGGATGATGGCTAGCGGTTATTTCTATAGACGCACAACACGATAATAACCAAGTAGATTTAGAAATAGCAGGAGCAGATGTAAGGCCGCAATCACATACGTTAATTCCAACTGAAGTAAAAGAATTTATTAATATTGATTTAATTTTTAATGCAGAAAGACGAGAATCATGGCCAATAGCGATTGTCTGATTCGAAATTGATAATTCTTTAAAACGAGATAAAAAACTAGCGAATGCAAGTGCTATTTTTCTTATAATATGGCTCGATAAATCGATTTCTGATTCTTCGCCAATAGCGATACCACGAATATCTGACCCACTTTTTAATTTTTTCCATTTTTCAATCATTTATACATCTTCTATATAACTTTGAACATTAGAATTTTATTAAAAATCCATACTAGGCCTTATTTCTAATACCTAGCCATATTCTAACATTTTTTTATTTTTATTGCGTTAATTTTTTTGTAATATGGCAGTATTATCTCAAAAATTTTTTATTCAACCTAAAAATTAATTAAAAATTCGGTTACTAGACAGGCTTTTGCATAAGAACAAGCCATAAATTTCCGAAAACAAGAATTTTGTAATAAGCTTATTTTAACTTTCTGCAACGCTAACCACAACATAAGCTGATGTACTTAGTTCTGGCATTTCTACGCTATGCGCTTTAATTTCATAAACGCCTTCAGTAGCCGGGGCGGTATACAAGCCATTGCTATCTATACTGCCTGTATTTTTTTCAACAATTTCCCAACGGATGCGCTGATCGTTAAAACCTTCCACACTGGCTTCGAATCTAATTTGATCTAATGGTTTAACGCGTGCTGTATTTGGTTTTATAATAATTTTAACAGTTTCATCTATTACTAAATTTTCTTTTTCTTGAGTGCTTTGAATTGGCCTAAAGGCCCACCAACGAATATCAATTGTTTGATCAAGTGTTTTAGATTTAAGCCTGGCACCAATTCTGAATGTTCCTTTTTCGTAATCTACTGCAACCGCTATTTGCATATTTGGGGCCGAAGCTTTAATATTTTCTTCGTCAAAAATACTTTTATCGCCAAATATAACAAGAGATTTTTCGTTTTTGTCTTCACTCGCTTCATTTACTACTGCGGCAATAATCCCCACCGGGCCAGGCCCTAAACCATGAACTAATTCATAAGAATAATAAGATTTTCCAACTTTAGCATTAAATCCTAAATTTATTTTTTCTACTCCTGTAATAATATTATCTTTTTCAATAATAGGTTTCATGCTTTGCTCGAATTTTTCTTTCGGCTCTTGAACATTAATTTCTTCGGCGATCGGTTTTTGCGAAGTATAGTTAATGCTATCACGATTAAGATCGCACATAAGACGCAAAAGATTGTTACTATAAACATATTGCTTGAATGGATGCTTAACGAATTTTTCTATAAAAAAATTAAGTCTATCTGATACTAAATGAAATCTAGCAAGATAAATAAATTTTTCATCGAAATTTTCCATGTTTTCATCGAAATTTCTCAAATAATAATCAGTAACAGCTAGTTCGCTAATATTTTCATTACGTATCGAAACTTGTATTTTAATATTTTGTTCAATTCCATAATTATGTTCGCCGATTGTGAGATTAAATGAATTTTTATTAATTGTTAATTCAGTTATAGAGGCGTTTTGAGCTGTACATTTAAAAAAATATTCTTTTTCATCAAATTTATATGAAGATAACTCAGTTTCTTTATAATCTACTGAAATAAATTTCCCTTCAGGACTTTCAAAAAGTTCTCCTGAGATTTTAAAAGAATAATTTGCCGGATCATCTAGTTTTTCTTTTTCAAAATATATTTTTATTTTAATTTGTTTGCCGGGGCTGGCGTAATTTGGGAATTCTGCGAATATTTTTACATTGTTTTTATCATAAATTTGAATTTTTTGCCAAACAAAATTATCGATTTTAAATCCATTTTCTTTTGGAGGCTGAGTAGTTAAAAATAATTCATAGCCTTCTTTTATGCGATTAAATTGTTTCTTCTCGTTAGCTTCTTGGCTTGAACTCGTAACATTAAAGGTAGTTTCGCTAAGTTTTTCACTATATTTTATGCAAAGAAAAATCGCACCTTTATCTTTATTTTCTTCAAAACCATTTATTAAGTTAAGTTTGCGTATACACGGCTGAAGCACAACAATCTCACGACCTGAATAATCTATTGCAATTCCAGGATCTAATGAAAAAGTTCGTTCATCAATTAAAAATATATTAAGCCCAGAAACAATCCCAGGCCCAAACATCATGCGATTACATAATCTACGCCTTAAATTAAAATAATTTTGTTCGCAAAAAAAATCACGAACAGTCATTAATTTTCCAAGAAAATAATTATTTCTTTCGAGTATACTATGATTGTTATTTTCCACAAGAATCTCCACTTATTTTAGTGAACTACTAATATTCCTTTGCCATTGATTTGTTTTTTCGAAAGTCTACAAGCTCCATTGGAAATACGCGAATTAATCCCTAAGTAACAATGATATCCTAAAAATATATCTTCAGAAAGTACTACTAACTTACAAATTGTATTAATTGGTGCTACATTTTCTACTAAATTTAAAATATTTGCGTAACATTTTTCATCTTTAATATTTTTTTCGTGTAAAATTACACTAAAAACAAAATTATTTTTGCCAAAAAGAGCATCAAATGTTTGTCTATCATTTTCGTAATGCTGAACTTGTGTAACATCAAATTTTTCTACTATTACTGGTTTTTCTCCTGTATATTTTTCAATCATTTCAGAAACAGAACGTTTAGTACCTTTAATTTTAAATGTTTCGACCGCAGTACTTACCATTAAACTTAAATCGTCTTTATTTAAAACAATTGTATTTTCAATGCCAAACCATTTACCGATCCAATCCAAAAATTCTTTATTATTGCCAGGTTCAAAATATCCTGGAATCGAATCTATAATTTCTTCTGTTTCAAGATAAATATTTTGAAAAATAGAAATAAATCTTGAAAAAAACGAATTATTGTCTGTACGCTGATATACTTCTGGCAAATAATCGATAAAAGTCGAACGCGGAAATTCAATTCTAAGATCATGCAAATTTATGCTTTCTAAAGACGAATAATTCAACGATTCTATACAAATCCACAAAAATCTTCCTGTAAGCGAATAAAGAGAAATATCATTTGGATTATCGAGAACAAGCGCACCGATATTTTCAAAAGCTTCGATTTTTACATGTGGATCATAATTACTAACAAAAAAATCATCAAGATTTACTCGACGTCTTTGCCCTCCGACTACTATCGAAGTTTCTTTAATATCGCTAGAATATAAACGAACAATTAATTTGGAGTTTTCTGGCATATTATAATTTATTCTTAATCTGTGCCAAACCGTTTCTTGTTCGCAACTATCTAAAGATTGAAAAAATATTGCAGAGCAATAAGCGTTAAATTTAAAAGACAAACTATCTTGTTGAATTTCCGCTTCACAGAGCAAACTTCTATACGTCCAATCTTCCTTGCGATTAAAAGTAAAACATTTAGTTCCTGAGGCCATAAAATTTCACCTTAATGCTTATTTTTGGCTTTATTTATGGTTTTAATTCAAAACGAAATATTTTTTTTGCTAAACTGATAATTTGTATAAAATTTTTAAAAAATAATCAATGGAATTCTTTCGAATACTCCGGTTTTTAAAAATTTTATTTTTGCGAATAATTTTTTTATCGAAGAAGCAAAAGCTTGTAATGAAACCGAGACAACTCCCGGAAGAACTAGGGCCTGTTTCCACTGCTGTTTAACGACCATATTTCGGTACTTTTTGATTTGTACTACGTTAAATTTTTTTACAATACGTTAGTATTGTGAAAAAATTTTCCTTATCCAAACTAAAAATTACTCGAAATTTTGTCATTTCAAATAATGGGAACAGGCCCTAATTTAATCAAAAGGAAAAATTATAACAAAAAGAAAACTGGACTTTATGAATTTAACCAAGCATTGGGCGTGCTCACCAGTTTGGATTTGTTTTCTAAAGATCCTAATTAACACATTCGCTGTTTAAATATGGACATATTTAAACAATGAGCAATAAAAAAGCTGCTCGTATAAATCGATGATTTAGGTACCATAACCGGCAAAATTTATTAAATATTGAAAATTCAGTTTTGCCTTTTATACACTATAAAATTTCAAGATATGTCGCCGTTTAGCAATGCCCTGAATTACTATAGCTATGTTGTTTTGGAAAATTTATAAATAAATTAAAATAAAATTATATATAGTTTAGATTACAAAAAAATGTGTGATAATAGCCTATGAACTTTTTTTAAACAGTGTAGCTAAAGTATTAAAAAATTAAGTTTGTTTTAAAGCGTTGGGCAGTAACTTATAAATGAATCAAAAAAAATATTGAATATTGACAAATCAAAAAATATAATTAAAATTATTATATATATATAATATTAATTTATATAGACTTTTAATGAAATTAATTTGAAAATTTAAAATTATAAATTTTTATGGTTATAATTACGTTCAAAACTAAGAAATTATTCTCATCGAAACTAAAAATCGTGTTTACAAGTTTTAATTTAGAACAAATTTTAAAATCTTTATATGTATATTTTTGTATTATTCATAAATTATAGTTTTAAATTTTTATTTTATTATCTAGTATGTTTTTAATTTTGTTAAGAGGTCTAAAAAGGAAATTTTCAAAATGTCTAAATATAAAATTTTTAATTCGTTTTTTTTATTAATAGTTTTTGCAACTACTCCAGCTTTTAAAAATTTTGCTTTTGCGAATGATTTTTTTATCGAAGAAGCGAAAGCTTACAATGAAGCTGAAGAAACTTCCGGAAGAACTAATTTAATCAGAAGGCGAATTATAGCAAAAAGAAAAAAAGAAGAAAAAAATTTTTTAGAACAAATTTATCTTAAAATTTCTAAAATAGTTTCTGAAATCGATAGTGATACTGATGAAATTATATCATGGCTTCAAATTATATTAGTATCAATATCAGGTTATAAAGTCTTAAAAAATATTAAAAGTTCCTTTAATGAAAACGAAAGTTTTATAAATAGTCTTTTTAAATCATTTTACAAAAGTGGCACCGATTATCATTTAGATTTTTTATTATTCATTGCGAGCGTTATTGAATTATATATTTATAAATGATATTTTTATAATTAAATTTTATGTTTTCTGTTTTATTGCATTGAATTTTGTCTTGAGCCCATTCCAACTATTTGAAATGATAAAATTTCGGGTAATTTTTGGGTTAGATAAGGAAAATTTAACATATTAAATCAAAAAGTATCCAAATATGGTCGTTAAACGGTAGCATAAACAGGCCATAGTACAGCGGTGTTTTTTGAAATCTTTTATCTAAACCGAAAAAACTTATCTAAAAATTCAATAATTTTAAATAATAGGAACAAACTTTTAAGTTAAATCTTTAATCTTAGAGCTTGTCTAATATTTCTAAGCAATACAGATTTGACGATAAAATTTTTAAAATTCAAAACGTGAGGAAGGCAAATACTGATGTATTTAACTGACAATCAATACAGAATTTAAAAATTTTAGTTAATATGTGTTGTTAAAGAGATATTAGACAGGCTCTAAACACTAAAAATGTTATTTTTTTCTTCTTCCCCATTTATTTTTTTGTTTATTTTCGAAACTTCGCCACAGTAAATATTTCTTTCTTTATGGCTGAGTTCCATAATTTCTTTGTGCGACCAATGTAAATAATAAGCCAGAAAAGCTATTTCTTCATAAAGAATTTTTTTTGAATAACTCCTCAGGCTCATTCGAAAAAAGGTGTAGCCACCGTAAATCCATTTGAACATTTTGGGCAAACTACATCTACTTTTGGGAGCTCAATTGCATTAATTTTTTGATACAAATCTTGCAAAAACGCCATATCTGCTGTAAATAAATTTTCAATTATTTGTGAATCAACTTTTGGCAAAGTTCCTAATTTTAAAATAACTCGTTCTAACAATAGAACACTTAGATATCCAGGGTTCATTTTAACCCGTGCATCATTTAAAGGTAAAATTTCGTCTGCGGCATTCGCAAGACGCATTATTCCGTGTTTATGCACTTGTCCATTTTCATCTACATAGCCCTTAGGCAATTCAAATTCAACTTGTGTGTCAAAGCTTGACATCAAAAACTCCTAAATAAAATTTTTTATGCTTGAGGTGTTAAATCTCTAGAAATTCCCTCATTCACTAAAGTTAATGTTTCTATTATTACATCTGAACTATCTGCATTTAAACCTGATGATTCATAACGGCTCGGCCAAGCATGTTTTACCGACCAACTTGCTGTGACGGTTCCGGCATTATCAAAAGCCCTGACAACTGCATTTACTGGAGTTAACGTTGTGCCTTCCAAATAACTACTAAAAAATCTATAAAGCTCAGGGTCGTTATATAAACCTTTTGTTAAAGTGATATCAGGAAAAGTTACTAATCCTGGCAATTTCCTTACAGTTAATCTACCAAAAGCGCCTTCGCGGTAATCGGTTGTTTGAACTTCAACGCTGAATCCTTCAACGCTTTTAAATGAAGCAGTGCCAAGGCCATCGAAAGTAGCTGTAAATCTATAACCTCTTATCGGAGTGCCTAGAGCATTTGCCCCCATAGCAGTAGTGGATTCAACTCCACCTGTAGATAAATCCGGTCTTTCTTCTGGCATCGATATTCAACTCCTTTATATTAAAAAATTATTCAGCTGTTTTTTGTGTAATTCTAAATATTACAAATTCTGCTGGTTTTACAGGTGCAACGCCGATTAAACAGATCAAACGGCCATTTTCTATATCGTCTTTTGTCATTGTATTTGGCCCTATATCAACGAAAAAAGCTTCTTCAGGGGACCCGCCAACTAACGCACCGGTGGTCCAAATTCCACCTAAAAATGTTTCAATTGTGTTTCTTACTCGCGACCAAAGTCTAACGTCATTAGGCTCGAATACCACCCAGTTTGTATTTGATTTAATAGATTCTTCAATATAAATAAACAATCTTCTTACGTTTATATATTTCCATAATGGTTTGCTCGAAGCAGTTCTTGCCCCCCAAATTCTTATTCCGGCACCAGGGAACTTTCTTATTGCATTAAGCCCCCTTGGATTTAAAAAATCTTGCTCTGCAGAATTATAATTAACAGAAAGTCCAGTACAATTCGCAACTACTTCATTTGCTGGGGCTTTGTGAACACCTCTGGAATTATCACTTCTTGCATAAATACCTAGGACAGATCCAGAAGGCGGAATAAAAGTATCTTTTTTATCAAGCGGATCGTAAACTTTAAGCCAAGGATGATACATTGCACAATAATCTGAATCTACTATGTCCCTGTGTTTTAAAACATCGGTTGTAGTTTTAGAAACAAAAGGTACATCTAAAACTGCAAATCTACTACCTAATTTTTCGCAATGCGAAACAAGCGAAAGTTGTACATTAGCACTAACATTGCCTGGAACTGCCATTAAATTAACATCGGTATTATCTAAGAATGCACAAATTCCAGTTCTAGCTCCTGGGCCTTCGTCTTTTCCGATGAAATCACCATCCGTTAGATTTTTCGAAGTTCCGTTTGATCCACCTTTTAACATTACGGAAACTTCTTCTTCTTCACTTGCAAATGCTTCTTTAATTATATTTATAGGAGGTTTTATAGAAGTTGGTGCAAGAGCGCGAAATAAAACAAGCTCTGACCTTGAAAGTTTTTTTTCAATAAAAGAAGAACTAGAAATATTAAAGCTAACATTTTCGTATTTCTCTACAGTTCCATCACATTCGATCGTAATGTTAATTTCGCATGTTTTTATCTTAATTGTAGGCAGCAATTTTTCGTCTACCACATCGCCTTTTAAAGCATTTTCAAGAGTAATTCTATTTTGAAAAACATTTTTTATAATGGTAATTTGTGGATCCCCAGAGCCTTCTAACACAACAACATCACCGACATCAAAACCAACGGCATTTTTTAAAACATATTTTCCTTCGCCTAAATCTTTAACGATTTGGCTTTTATTTTCGTTAGTGGCTATAAAATTTACAGAAATTGAATTCCCCCAAACTCCTGGGCTTCTTGCTTGTATTAAAATTGCCGGTTGTGCAGAAGGTATCGCAGCGGTGCTTGTTTCGCTTTCTTCTTTTTTTTTGCTTTTTTTGCCCTTAGGATCTTCTGCCGATGCAGCACCGGTGCCTGATTCTATTTTCGCAATTGCAGCATCAGACGGCGCTACCCGCACGACGAATGCTTTTGATCCACCATTCGAAAAAAAATGATTAACAGCATGCGCTAAAAATCTATAATCTCCAAATTCGTTAGTTTGCAAATAACCTCCAAATTTACGAGAAAAATCTGCAAATCCAGTAATAAGACTAGGCGCGCCTACCGCCGGGCCTTTTTCAGCAACACCGATGAATCCAGCAATTGAAGTACTGACGCCTTGCATCGGTACAGGGCCGCTATCAAATTCTTCTACATATACACCAGGTGATAAATATTCTGCCATATTTTTTATAGGCTCCTTTTTTTAATTTTAAAAATTTTTATTAAGAGATCTTTTTTAGTTTCAAAACGCTATTTTTTAAAATAAACTCAAAATTTTTCAAATTACACTAATCATATTTTTTATATATTTTTTATTTTCTTCCGAAATATTGATTTTTTTCAAAGCATCATCTAAATTTTTAGCCTTTCCTGATTTAATCATTTCTTTTATTTTTTTCCTGATGATATATAGAATTTCACTTTGACGCTTAGATATACGCTTAAATGCAATTTTTAAATTTTCTGAATCTTCAAATACTTTTAATTTATTTTGTTTTAATTTTTTTATAAAAGTTTCAATCTTTCTTTTAATGTCGTTATTGTCTTCGTATTTTTCTTTTTTTATTCGCTTAAATTCATTAATAGATTTATTGATTTTAAAATCAACTCCAGTTTTAGTTTCTTTTTTTTTCAGATTATTAATTTTTAGATCTTCATTTTCATCGTCATAAAGCATTTTTTTATCGTTTTCAATTTTACCATCAGAAAAATCTTCATTTATTTTTCTTAAACTTCCTACTTTTGGGTCATATTCCCAGCTGATATTACTAAATTTAAACTTACCTTTATTTCCGCGAAAATTCTCGCCAAAATAATTATGTTTATTTTCAAAATCACGTTTTGCGTTGCTAGGCCTAGGATTTTTATATGTTTTTGGTGTTAAAACAAAAGCTATTGGTGAATTGCTTTTCAATTTATTATGTCCAACCGAAATAGCCCCGAACTTTGTTTCAAAAAATCCGAGTATATTTGGAATTTCCTTTTTTTCTTCTTTACATTCTGGCAAAAATTCAGAAAGATGTTTTTTATTTTCAAAAAATTCTTTTTTTATTTTAACACTTTGTTCAGAAACATCTTTGGCATTTTTTCGCCAATCTTGATTTTTATTTTGAATAAAATCGTCAGCAGAATCATTTTGTTTTTCAGTCGGCTTTTTTTTCTGATCGTATTTTTTCAAAATTAATCAACACCCATTTTAGCTTGTCTAATATCTCCGAAGCAACATATATTCGGAACATGTTCTCAACAAACCCGTAACCTAACTTTTGATAATTTTTGTTTTTTCCTAGTTCAAGGCCATCTAAGCAATGCCGAAATAACCAAAATATGCCTAAAAATTATCTAAAATCTATATTTTTTGGTTCAATAAGAACAAATTCTTTAGTAAAATTTTTATTGCTTGCCAATTATTGAATATATTTATTTTTACCACAATTTTAAGTTTCTAAAATTTTAACATAAAATTCTTTATTGTTTTAAAAAAATTAAAATGAGCTCTTAAAACTTATTTTTTCCGATATTTATTAAAAAATTCGAGGTAATTTTATAAACTATTGGCCATGTACCAAATTTATATAAAACTAAATTTCCTCCCAAATATCTTTGTATTGATTGTATATCTAACTGAAATTTTATGCATTTCTTCATTTTTAGAAAATCTAATTCCTTTTCGTATTAATCTAGGGCCTGTTCTCACTACTGTTTAACGACCATATTTCGGTACTTTTTGATTTGTACTACGTTAAATTTTTTTACAATACGTTAGTATTGTAAAAAAATTTTCCTTATCCAAACCAAAAATTACTTGAAATTTTGTCATTTCAAATAGTGGGGAACAGGCTTTAGTTTATTGGAAATAAAACTTGTTCTTAAATATTTATATTCTATCTCAAAATTTGCATAATCTCCTAATGCGTGAATAACAGGAAAACTAAAAATTATACTTTTCCGTCTTAAAAAAACGAAGACATTAGTTTTTATATCTTTTAACATTTTATTAGAATTATATTTTTTCAATAAAGAATCATTTTCCGAAATACCTGATACATTTTTAGCATTTTTTTTAATAATTTCAACCAAATCAGTATTAACTTTAAAAATATCTTCAATATTTAATCTTTTTTTATTGCTAATATCTATGTTTAAAGTTTCAAACAAACTTGTAGGATACGGCGAACTTTCCATGTAATACCAACCTGTAAAGCAAATACTAATTATTTTGTTATTTATAATTTCGAAAATGTAATCTATATGCATTAGCAATAAATTTTCAGTTTCTTTAGCATGTTGAATATAGCTTAAAACATGTTCTTCTATAATTTTGTTTATAGATTCTTTTATACTTAATAATCTATTTTCATTTAGCTCAAATACAAATTTTAGATAGTTTTTAAACATTTTTTTATAAATTCGATGTTGCTTTATTACCACCAAATATGGAAAATAAATAGTAAAATTCCTAAAATTATCAAAAAGTTGTACCTTGGATTTATTGAAAACAAGTTCTAAATCGTAATTCAAAAGTTTAGGATAATTTATTGTTATCCTACCATCGTTATAAACAATTTTTTTAAATTTCAAATTAAGGCCAATATCAGCATTAAAATTGTTTGAGTTTTCTTGTTTTTCTGTAAACTGGTTAGCTTTTGCTGTTTTATCGCTACAAGCAATTGATAAATTTAAAAAACCAATCATAGTTACTAAAAATAAGATTTTTTTCATATAATATTTATCCTAATTTAATAATTCCGAAACATAACTTTTCGGAAATTTTGGAATTTTTGATTTCTCTCATTTAAGATCCTATCTAAACACCTCTAAAACAGCATATATTTAGTTAAAATTTTTAAAATTCTGCATTGCTTATCAGTTGAATATAGTTAGAGTTGTTCATGAATAGAAATCATAATAAAGCAATATATAATATTGTAACTTTAAACAAAGTTTAAATGCAAATTCCAAATTCCGCAAGCAACCCGAACAAGGCAATACCCTTCTTTCCTCTAAAAACATCAGTTAAACAACGTAAACGCTTAATTCCACAAATTGCATGTTCGACTTTGATTCTATAACTTGAAATAATTTGATTTTCTTCTTTTTGTTCATTAGATAGTAGATTTTTCTATTAATAGACAAGTCTATTTATGCATTCATTGCGGGCGCATGAAATTAAATTTGATTTTTAATTACTTTTATGTCAAAATAAAAAAGTTCTAGAAATGGTTTTTAAGATTAATTTAAAATTTAATCTTTAAAATTTTATATTATTGTTCAAAAGATTTATAAAATGATTATTAGATATTCTGGTGTTAAAGAAATAAAGGGTTCGATTATTGCAATAGAAGGCGTTAAAGACGCTTTTTATGATGAAATGGTCGATGTATATCTCGAAAATGGCCAAGCAAGGTCTGGACGCATTGCACAAATCGATGGCGATCGTGCAATTATTCAAGTTTTTGAGGGCACGAAATTTATTTCATTAGCGAATACTGAAATTTCACTTACTGGCAGTCCGATGAAAATCGCCTTATCGCCAGAAATCCTAGGCCGAATTTTTAGCGGTACCGGCAAACCTATAGATGGCCTTAGCGAGGTGTATTCAAAATTCGAAGAATTTTTAGGTTCGAATTCAAATAATTTTTTTACTAAATATAAAAATTGTTGTTTCAGAGACGTCAATGGTTTGCCGATAAATCCCGTTTCGCGTATTTATCCTAGAAATTATATTTGTACAGGAATTTCTTCAATCGATATATTAGTTACTTTGGTTTGTGGGCAGAAATTACCGATATTTTCAGGTTCGGGCATGAAGCATAACAAATTAGCTGCGCAAATTGTTAAACAAGCAAAAAACGCTGATGACAATAACTTTGCAATTGTATTCGCAGCTATGGGCGTTAAGAATGATGTCGCGACTTATTTCAGAAAGGAATTTGAAAATTCAGGAGTTTTAGAGCGTGTCGTTATGTTTTTAAATCTTTCAAGCGATCCTGTTGTAGAAAGAATTTTAACACCGCGCTCGGCTTTGACGGCTGCAGAATATTTAGCATTCGATTTAGGATATCATGTTCTTGTGATAATGACTGACATGAGTGCTTATGCCGAGGCTTTACGGGAATTCAGTTCATCAAAAGGCGAAATACCTGGGAGAAAAGGATTTCCTGGCTATCTTTACTCAGACTTTGCTTCGCTTTATGAACGCGCCGGCATGATAAAAGACAAAAAAGGTTCTGTGACTCAAATTCCGATTTTAACAATGCCGGGAGATGATATAACTCATCCAATTCCTGATTTAACTGGCTATATAACAGAAGGGCAAATTGTTCTTTCTAGAACTCTTGAGTCAAAAGGTTTATATCCGGCTGTTTCGGTTTTACCATCAATTTCAAGACTTATGAAAGATGGAATCGGGGAAGGTTATACTCGAGAAGATCATGTTATGTTAGCCGACCAGCTTTTTGCCTCTTATGCGAAGGTAATGGATATAAGATCGTTAGCATCTGTAATCGGAGAAGATGATTTAAGCGAGACAGACAAAATTTATTTAAAATTCGGTATTACATTTGAAGAAAATTTTATAAATCAAGGTTTCCACGAGAATAGATCTATAAAAGATAGTTTAGATTTAGGTTGGCGAGTAATTTCATTGCTTCCGAAAAAAGAATTAAGCAGAGTAAAAACAGAAATTTTAGATAAATATTATGTTATAGATTCAAAAGTTAAAGTGGAAAACAATGTCATTCAAACACACTAAACTTTTTTAGGATGAAAAATTTGTTTATAACATCACGAGAAATTAGAAAAAAATTTATAGATTTTTTTAAAAGCAAAAATCATTTACAAATTAAAAATTCTTCGATTATTCCGAAAAACGATCCGACGCTTTTGTTTATAAATTCTGGAATGGCAGCAATTAAGAATTTTTTTACAGGCGAAGAAATTCCACCAAGCAAACAACTTTGTAATGTGCAATCTTGCGTTCGTACAATAGACATCGACGACATCGGAGATGCCAGGCATCTTACTAGTTTTTATATGCTTGGCAGTTGGTCGATAGGTTCTTATTTTAAGTCAACAGCTATAAAACTTGCTTTTGAATTTTTAAATAAATGTCTTAATATTCCAAAAGAAAAACTTTATGTTTCGGTTTTTTCGGGTGATTCTGAACTCGGATTACCATTTGATAAAGAAGCTAAAGAAAAATGGATAGAAACCGGAATTGATGAACACCGTATAATAGCACTTGGGAAAAAAGATAATTTTTGGGGCCCTGCTTCTAAAACTGGTCCGTGCGGACCATGCACAGAAGTTTTTTTCGATACTGGTGTCGGGCAAAAATATCATGGTCAAGAATTTGATTCTTCAAGATACATAGAAATTTGGAATGCCGGAGTTTTTATGATGTTAAGCAAAAACGCCGACAGCACTTTTAGTAATTTGGCTTTTAAAAGTGTCGATACCGGGGCAGGCCTTGAAAGATTAGCAATGACTTTAAATGGTCACAAAAGTGTATATGAAACAGATTTGATATTACCGATTAAAAATTTTATAGCAAAACTTTTAGATATAGATTCGAAGAATTATGAATATGAACTAAGAATTTTAACGGATCATTTTAAAACTATTAATTTAATTTTATCTGAAAAAGTTTCTCCTTCAAATGAAGGTCGAGGTTATATTCCGAGAAAATTAATTCGTAGATGTATTGTAATTATTAAGAAGATTTGTAATAGCAATTTATCTTGTCTTGAGGAAATTATATATTTTATAATTGGAAATTTAGAAGATATAAATTCTAATTTTTTAGAAAATAAAGATTTTATTATTGAGAAATTTCGGGAAGAAAAAGAGCGTTTTGAGTCGGTTCTTATAAACGGTTCGCCAAAACTTAATGAACTAAAAAAAACAAAAAAAATAACCGGAGAAGCGGCATTTGATTTAGTTTCGACTTTCGGATTACCTTTTGATATTATAAAATACTATTCAATTCAAAATAATCTCAAGCTTGATGAAGCTAAATATTTAGAATTGCTCGAAAATCATAAAAATATTTCCCGAAACAAAACGTCTGAATTAATTACAGAAAAAATTTGGGATAAAACGTGTGATTTGCCTGAAACAAAGCTTGATTTGTATGAAAATTTAAATATTAATACGAAAATTTTAAAAATTTTTCATTCTAACGGCAATGAGATCGAAAAAGTTTCAAATAATTCACAATGTTTTATGATTCTAGAACACACTTGTGCTTATGCGAAAAGTGGCGGACAAGAATCGGATTATGCATATATAACTTGCGGTAATGAAAATTTAGCCGAAGTCAGCTATGTAATTAAAAAAAATGGAATTTTTGCTCATTTTTGCACTATAAAAAATGGAAAGTTTTCTAACAAAGACATAATTAATATTAAAATAGATTTAAAACGCAGAAAAAAAATTTCGCGAGCTCATTCGGCCACGCATTTGGTTCATGCTGCTTTGAAACAAGTTTTAGGTAATCAAGTTCGCCAGCAAGGCTCTAAAGTAGAAGAAAATAAATTCCATTTTGATTTTAATTTTGATGGTTCTATCATTCGCAAAAATTTATTTGAAATTGAAAGAATAGTTAATAAAAATATAGCTAAAAATATTCCTTGTAAAATTAGTGAAATACCATTATCTGAGGCTATCAGCGGAGGTGCTGTTGCACTTTTTGGAGAAAAATATGGTGACATAGTCCGTGTTGTGAAATTTGGTGATATTTCAAAAGAGCTTTGCGGTGGGACTCATGTAAAAATGACTGGTGAAATCGGAAATTTTGTTATTATCTCATGCACAAGTATCGGCAAAGGATTAAAACGGATTTTTGTACTTTTGGAAAACGATGCTTTTGAGTATATTCAAGAGAAATTTAAGACTTTAGAATCTGCTTCTAAAATTTTAGGTTCGACTACAGAAAATTTTTTAAAAATTCTTGAGAAAAAAATTACTTTAGGCGATAAAAAAGAAGAAAAAAATAAAAAAATAGATGAATTAGAATTAAAATATATAAATTCTAGAATTAAATTAGCTTGGTACGAATATAACGGAGATTTATCAAACAAAAGCATGCAAAAGATTGCACAAAAAATTTCTGGAGCTGTTGTGTTTATTTCAGGAAATGAAAAAAAACGAGTTACACTTACGATTTCGGATAATATTAATCTTCAAGCTAACAAAATTCTTGCCTTGGCTCTCGGCAAATTTGGTGGTAAAGCCGGCGGTAATGAAAAAATAGCTTCAGGAGGTGTTTCTGGCGTGGAATCAGAAGAAATCGTAGAATCGATTTCATTTTTGTTAGGGCCTGTTTCTAATATTTAAAATAACAAAAATTACCGAAATATAGTCGTTAAACGGTAGCGAGGATGGGCCCTAAAATTTATGTTTAATAAGAGCCTGTTAAATATTTCTTATATTGCAAATTTTATAATAAAATTTTTAAAATTAAAGCGCGAAGAAGGCATAAACCAACGTATTTAACTGACGAGCAATACAGAATTTTAAAAATTTTTAATTAAATATGCGCCGTTTTAGAGATATCGAAAAGACTTTAAGTCGAGACGCAAGTTTTATAAACAATTTTGAATATTTTTTTAGTGCCGCTTTGTTAGCAGTAATAAGTCATAATAGGCTTTTTTATGAGAACAAATATTTTTAGAAAGTTTCTGAATTCAAAAGCTATTGCTGCTCACTCTTATAAAAAATAACTGCTATAATATTATACAATAGGTAACTACAACCAATAAAATAATTTATCATATTTTTTAGTTGCGTAAGGAGTCTATTTAACAGGTAATCGACGTTTATTTAACTTAATTTTAACTTCATGAAATGGCTTTGGTTATTTATAAAATCCAGTATCGATCTTCAAAAAAATCTAGTGTTTAAAAAGAAATATAATTTAGATGTTCTATAAAAATTTATAAGGACATACTTTAAAATAGAAAATATTTTAGGAAATAAATGATTCTTAAAGATTTAAAAATTGGTAAAGAAGCAAGAGTTATCGAAATACTCGGGGAAAGTGCTATTCGTAGGAGAATAATGGATATAGGTATTTTGCCTGGTGCAAAATTGACTATTATAAAGCGTGCTCCATTTGGTGGCGATCCGATTCAAATAAATATATTAAATTGTGATTTAATAATAAGAAATTCCGAGGCTAAAAATATCATTGTTACTGCTGAGGAGAGTTAAGGCGAAATGAATAAATTTAATAGATTTTTACAAAATTTTTATCTTTTTCTAAAATTTAATTATTATTGTAATATCAGACCTTATTTCCAATGCTCGGCCATATTTTTAGATAGCGAGAACAACATTAATAAGCCCAAAACACGGTTTTTAATAATTTTAGTATTTTTCTTTTTTATTTTCCTTACTTAGAAAATGGCATCAAATTCATAAGAAGATATTCAAAAATTATTTAAAATTTATATTTTAGCTTGCTAAATACATTATTATTTTTTCAAGAGGCCTAATGTTATCGTTTCATAAATCTCAAATTATAAAAAAAAATGAATTTAAAAAAACACCCGGTGTCATCAAAGCAGCTCTTGTTGGCAACCCCAATGTAGGGAAAACAACACTTTTTAATAGGTTAACAGGCAGCGCGCAATATGTAGGAAACTGGCCTGGCGTTACAGTTGAACGCAAAGAAGGCACTGTGCGAGATAGTCGTGGCCGCATTGAAATTGTAGATTTGCCAGGTGTTTACTCGCTTTCACCTTTTTCTTCTGAAGAAATCATTACAAGAAATTATATTCTTGAAAATAATGCAGATTTAATAATAAATATTATCGACGCAACAAATATCGAACGTAATCTTTATCTAACAACACAGCTTTTAGAATTCGATGCTCCGGTATTAATTGTATTAAATATGAGTGATTTATTAAAAAGAAGAGGCAAAATTATAAATTTTTGTGAATTCGAAAATATTATAGGTGTCTCAGTGGTTTCTATTTCTGCTGTGAAAAATTTCGGGATTGAGAGTTTGATTGACAAAATTTTTGATATTTCCAATAATAAATTTAAATCAGAAAATTTTGATAAATTCAAAAGGAATATTTACGGTAGCGATATTGAAAATAAAATTAATAAAATTAGATATTTTTTTAATAATTTAGGCAAAAAATTTAAAAATGAAAGATTTATTTTTTTAAAAATCCTAGAAAACGATCAACTGGTAATTTCTTCTCTTAAATTAAATTATGAAAATATTAAACAAATAAACGCAATAAGAATTTCGAATACTCTAGAACTTGAAGAAAAAATTGCCAAAGAACGTTATGCTTATGCCATAAAAATCTGTTCAAAAATTATTATCGATGAAAGTAAGATTCAAAAAACAAAAATATCACGGAAAATAGATAAAATTATAACAGGCAAATACACTGCGATTCCGATTTTTTTATTTATAGTAATAGCAATTTTTTATTCTGCTTTTGGGCCAATGGGA
Source organism: Oscillospiraceae bacterium (assembly GCA_031267335.1). GTDB lineage: Bacteria > Bacillota > Clostridia > Oscillospirales > Acutalibacteraceae > Improbicoccus. Next base: position 28,480 of record JAIRZH010000140.1, read on the forward strand.
TCATTTTTAGAAAATAGCGCAAGATTTATTATAACGCATGGCATAGCTGAGCCAATTAAAATTTTACTCAATCAAATTGGTGCTAATTATGTTATTCAAGGATTCGTTAGTGCTGTTTTAAATGGCATTGGCGAAGTTATCGCATTTTTGCCCCAAATATTAATATTATTTGGGGCATTATCGTTGTTAGAAGACAGTGGATATATGGCACGAGGAGCATTTATAATAGATAGCTTTATGAGAAAAATTGGTCTATCAGGAAAAGCATTTGTGCCATTAGTAATGGGATTCGGATGCAACGTTCCGGCGATTTTAAGTACAAGAATTTTAGAAAACAAAAATGAAAAAAAAATGGCGATTTTCCTTATTCCGTTTATGTCTTGTGGCGCTAAAATGCCGGTATATTTGCTTTTTATAAATATTTTTTTCCCAAATCATAAAGTTTTAGTATTAATTTCAATATATTTTTTAGGGATAGTACTTGCTACTTTGAGTTCACTTTTGTTTAAAAGGATTTTTTTCGATCCTTATGCTTCGTTTATAATGGAACTTCCAGATTACAAATGGCCTTCACTACAAAATTTATATTTACATGTTTGGGAACGTACGAAAGATTTCCTTGAACGTGCCGGAACATTAATTTTCGGTTCGGTTATAATTGTATGGTTTTTACAATCGTTTAATTTAAAATTTAAATTTATACAAGATAGTTCACAAAGCATATTGGCATTTTTTGGTAATTTGATTGCTCCAATATTTAGACTATGTGGTTTTGGTAACTGGAAAGCCAGCGTTTCTTTATTGACTGGTATGATATCAAAAGAAACTATTGTAAGCACAATGGCAGTTGTATATGGCAGCGAAGAACTTACTTTAAAAAAAACAATTTTACAAGAATTTTCTGCTTCTGCAGCTATTGCGTTTTTAGTTTTTGTTCTTATTTATCTTCCATGTATTAGCGCAATAAGCGTAATGCGTAAAGAACTCGGTAGTCGTTCGTTAACGATTTTAGCGCTTCTTTATCAAACATCTATAGCCTGGTTAGTTTCTGTATTAGTATTTCAATTTAGCAAATATTTTTTACTTGTCTTTCGACGAATTTAAATTTCATGCAAATAGCAAAACATCTATTAAAAAGCAAAAAAATCAAAAATTAACTAAATCAGATTTGAAAAACAGAGGCTTTAACTTAGAAGATACTCATTTAATTTCCATGTGCCAGGTTTAATTCCTCCGTCTTCAGACGGATAGCTTTAGCTCGTTTTCGCTCTTTTTGATTTTTACTTTATATAAATTTGTTTATTTCCTTGCATACTTTAGCCGTCTTTAGGCGGTAACAAATCTTTCGTCTTCAGACGAAAGTGTTTTAATCTTGAAATATATTAGCCATTATTATATTATGATGTTGCAAAATTTTATTATTACATAAGGAGTTATTTAATGGACAAGAAGTATTCAAAAAGTTTCGCAGAGAGAGAGAGAGAGAGAGAGAGAGTTCTGGGGGGGCTTCCAAATGTTAAGAAAAAGAATTAAAGATTCTAATATGGCAAATGCAAAATACTTAGAATCTTTTCTTGCCAAACCAAAA
>JAIRZH010000091.1 GCA_031267335.1 Oscillospiraceae bacterium
GAAAATGAAAAAAATAATAAGGATTTATCAAAATAAATATAAAGAGTTTGTCTTCGATAAACTAAAGATGTGAATTTTTGACAATTTCTGAACATTTTTAGTGCATTTGACTTTACTTGGCTAGCGACAAACTAAGAAAAATAAGCGAAAAATGCCAAAAATTGTCAAAAAGTTGTGTTTGAGGTTTATTAAAGACAGGTTATAAAATTTTAAAACAGCGCTGGATTACTTTTATACTCATTCAAATTCAAATGCTGAAATCAAAATTAGAATTAAATTCATTCAAAGTTTAAGCAAAATCGTGCTAAACGATGATTTTCAGATTTCAATAAATCCAGAATTTCATTTTGAATGAGTATTTGTAGAGTACACAATAAAAAATCGTGAAATAAATTCACGATTTTTGCATTGAAAAAAATATAACAACTCATTAATTTTAATTAAATCAACGAGAACTTTCTTCTTTATTTTGTAAACGCGCGAAACAATCACTGCAATAAACAGGACGATCTTCGCGTGGTTCAAAAGGCACTTTAGCTTCGCCACCGCAAGCTGCACATTTAGCAATATATTTTTTGCGTTCAGTTTTTCCATATCCTTTACGCGCATCGCGACATGCTTTACATCTCTGTGGCTCGTTTTCAAATCCTCGGTCTGCGTAAAACTGTTGTTCGCCTGGGGTAAAAATAAACTCGCACCCACATTCCTTACAGATAAGGGTCTTTTCCTCGTACATTTTCTAAGAAACCTCGCTAAATTTTCTTGCCCTAAGGACGGGTTCGCACCGACTCCTCTGTCAAACAACGCTCTACTAGTTTAAGCTACTCGGGCACTATAACTATTTTATATTCTATAATCAAATAAAAATAAAGTCAAACTTTTGTAATTTTATATTTTATGTCACTATTTGTATTTATCAAAAACATTATATATTTGCAAATAATATTATTTTCGTAAAAATCGTATCTCAAAATTAATCCTTATTATATTTTATTGTTAATTGTACCAATTTGTTTTTTAGTCCATATCATTAAAATTGAAATATCAGCCGGAGTTACACCGGAAACGCCTGCAGCTTGACTTAAATTCATTGGCCTAATTTTTGCTAATTTTTCCTGAGATTCTAAACTTAAGTTTGGAATTTTAAAATAATTTGTCTCATACGGCAATGGCAAAAATTCAAGTTCTTTTAGCTTTTTTATATGATGATTTTGTTTTTTTATATAGCCTTCGTATTTTACTTCAATTTCAACTTTTTGGAAAATTTCATCCGGAATATCAGGGATTTTACTATCAATTTTTTTAATAATTTCATAATTTATTCCAGGGCGTTTAAGCAAATTTTCAATATTAATATTTTCTAAAATTAATGGAATTTTTTTATTTTGTAAAATTTCATTAATTTTTTTATTAGGTTTTATAAATGTTTTCTTTATTCGTTTTAATTCAATATTTTTTTGTTCCATACGCAAATTAAATTTTTCCCATGAATTATCAGAAACAAGACCTGCTTTTCTGCCGATTGAGGTTAACCTTTCATCGGCATTATCCAATCTTAGTAATAACCGATATTCAGCACGAGAAGTTAACGCTCTATATGGATCATTAACTCCTTTTGAAACCAAATCATCAATAAGAGTGCCTATGTAAGAACTTGATCTACTTAAAACAATCTGTTCTTTATTACTATATTTTAGAGCAGCGTTAATTCCAGCAATTAGCCCTTGCGAAGCGGCCTCTTCGTAGCCGGAACTTCCGTTTATTTGTCCAGCACTAAAAAGGCCGGGCAAATTTTTAAATTCCAGCGTTGATTTTAAACTAATCGGATCGACGATTTCATATTCTATAGCATATGCAGGACGCATTATTACGGCGTCTTCGAAACCTAATATGCTATGATAAAATTCAATTTGAACTTCTTCAGGCAGACATGACGACATACCGTGAAGATAAATCTCTTCGGTATTTAGTCCACAAGGTTCAACAAAAATTTGATGATTTTCTTTATCAGAAAATCTAACGATTTTATCTTCGATGCTTGGACAATATCTCGGGCCGATACTTTTGATTCTTCCGCTATATATAGGAGATTTATTTATATTTTTAAGGATTATTTCTTTAGTTTTTTTATTTGTCCGTGCAATGTGGCAAACTTCTTTATTTTTGCCAATTTTGTTTATATCTGTGTCATAAGAAAACGGTGTAACTTTTTCATCGCCAAATTGAACTTCAAGTTTTGAAAAATCAATGCTTGATTTAAGTATTCTGGCCGGAGTGCCGGTTTTAAATCTTTTTGTAGAAATTTTAAGTTCTTGAAAAGATTCGGTTAAAAAAAGCGAAGGAAAAATTCCATCCGGGCCACTTTCATAGTTAATTTCGCCTATATGAATTCTTCCTTTTAAATATGTTCCACATGCAAGCACAACGCATTTTGAATAATAATTAATACCAAAACGAGTAGTTATTCTCCATTTTTCGTCTTTTTTTAAACTTATAATTTCAGCTTGACGCAAATATAAATTTTCTTGAGTTTCTAGCCTAAATTTCATATAATTTTTATATTTCGCCCGATCAATTTGCGCCCTTAACGACCGTGAAGCCGCACCTTTGCTGGTATTGAGAATTTTGCTATTCAAAAAACATGCATCAGTAGCTTTAGCCATTTCGCCACCCAATGCATCAATTTCACGTACGAGAGTCCCTTTAGCAGTTCCGCCAATGGAAGGACTGCAAGGGCAATTTCCGACGGAATCTAAATTCATAACAAAAACTGCAGTTTTTTTGCCAAGTCTAGCAGCGGCAAGTGAAGCCTCGATGCCGGCATGTCCGGCACCAATTACTGCTACATCATAAGAAAAATAATTACTCATTCAAATTACAACATTTCTTTGCTTTGGATTTTAACTTTAGTATATCTATCCATTCCAGTACCAGCTGGTAATAATTTTCCAATTATTACATTTTCTTTTAACCCTGAAAGTGGATCAACCTTTCCTTTTATTGCAGCTTCAGTTAAAACACGAGTAGTTTCTTGGAATGAAGCAGCAGACAAAAATGATTCAGTTGAAAGTGAAGCTTTTGTCAAACCTTGCACCACAGGTTTGCATGTTGCTAATTGCAATTCTTTAGCACCATTCTTGATTAATTTTTTTATTTTTTCGTTTGAAGCATCAAATTCAGATCTTTCGATTATCGAATTCGAAAGCAAAGAAGTATTCCCTGAATTTTCAACTCTTACTTTACGCATCATTTGACGAACTATAACTTCGATGTGTTTATCATTGATATCAACACCTTGGAAACGATATACACGCTGTACTTCTTGTATTAAATAAGAAACAAGTGCGTCTTCGCCACAAATAGCAAGAATATCTTGAGGATCAATTGAACCTTCTGTAATCATAGCACCAGCTTTTATATTTTGACCATCTTTGACTAAAACTCTGGAACCAAATGGTATCATATAGCTTTTTTCTGTTTCGAGTTCTTTGTTTTGGACTGTAATATAATGAATATTTTTTTCTTCTTGTTCACGGACGATTCCGCTTATTTCACTCATTACTGCCAGTTTTTTTGGTTTTCTTGCTTCGAAAAGTTCTTCGATACGTGGTAAACCTTGCGTAATATCCCCAACACCGACAATACCACCGGTATGAAACGTTTTCATAGTAAGCTGAGTTCCTGGCTCACCGATTGCCTGTGCGGCGATCGTCCCAACCGCTTCGCCAACTGCCGCCGATAAACCAGTAGCCAAATTAGACCCATAACATTTTTCACAAACACCATGCTTACATTTGCAGTAAAGAACCGAACGAATCGTAACTTGTTCAACGCCGCTTGAGATAATTTTATTTATTTCGCGATCACCGATAAGCTTATTTTTGGAAATTAAAACTTTACCATTTTCATCGACGAAATTTTCAACTAAATATCTGCCAAATAGCCGTTCGCTAAACGGTTCAATAGTTTCTTTTCCATCTTTTATTTCATAAACAGTTAATCCTTGGGTTGTGCCGCAATCATCTTCTCGGATAATAACATCTTGTGATACATCAACTAATCTTCGGGTTAAATAACCAGAATCCGCTGTACGCAAAGAGGTATCCGAAGAACCTTTTCTAGCACCACGAGAAGAAATAAAATATTCAAGAACATTCAAACCTTCACGATAATTCGATCTAATCGGAATTTCAATTGTAGTTCCTGTTGTGCTGGCAATTAAACCACGCATTCCGGAAAGCTGTTTGACCTGGCTCATAGAACCACGAGCACCTGAATCTACCATCATAAATATTGGATTATTTTTAGGGAAGTTATTACGCAAAATTGCTGTAACATCATCAGTGGCTTTTCCCCAAACTTTAAGAACCTGGCTTTTACGTTCTGAATCAGAAGTCAAGCCATCTTTGAAATATCCAGTTACGATGTCAATTTCTTCATCAGCTTTTTTGATAATTTGTGCTTTCTCTTTAGGAATTACTGCGTCTTTAACTGATACAGTCGCAGCACAACGAGTTGCATATTTAAAGCCTAAATCTTTTATTCGATCTAGAACTTCTGATGTTTTTTGAGATCCATGAATTTTAATACAACGATCAAAAATCAAATCAAGTTGTTTTTTGCCCACCTGGAAATTAACTTCTAATTCATTATAATTTTGCGGAATTTCGCGATCAACAATTTCTAAATCCTGAGGAATACCTTGGTTAAAAATTATACGTCCTACGGTACTTTCTATAATAGTAGTTCTTTTTTTATCGCGTTTTCTGTATTTTATTTTTGCTTGTAAAGAAATCACTCCATGATTATAAGCTATTAATGCTTCATCTTCGCTAGCAAAACATTTTCCTTCGCCTTTTGAATTTTCCATCATAGTAGTTAAATAGTACACACCTAAAACCATGTCTTTTGAAGGCACTGTAACTGGTTTTCCGTCCGACGGTTTAAGCAAATTTCCTGTAGAAAGCATTAAAAATTTTGCCTCAGCTTGAGCTTCTGGGGAAAGCGGCACGTGCACAGCCATCTGGTCGCCATCGAAATCTGCATTATAAGCATAGCAAACAAGAGGATGGAGTTTTAAAGCTTTTCCTTCGACTAAAATCGGCTCAAAAGCTTGGATTCCAAGTCTGTGCAACGTAGGAGCACGATTCAGAAGTACCAAATGCCCTTTAATAACAACATCAAGTGCGTCCCAAACTTCTGTTTTAATTCTTTCAACAGCTTTGCGAGCGGCTTTTATGTTGGTATAGGTCCCAATCTCGACAAGCCTTCTCATAACAAAAGGTTTAAAAAGTTCCAACGCCATTTCTTTTGGCAAGCCACACTGATAAATTTTTAATTCAGGTCCAACCACGATTACAGAACGCCCTGAATAATCAACACGTTTACCAAGCAAATTCTGTCTAAAACGGCCTTGCTTGCCTTTAAGCATTTCAGAAAGTGATTTCAAAGGCCTACTATTTGCCCCTACGACTGGTCTTCCACGTCGGCCGTTATCAATTAATGCATCAACGGATTCCTGAAGCATTCTTTTTTCATTCCTTACGATAATATCCGGAGCGCCAAGACCAAAAAGACGTTTTAACCTATTATTTCTATTAATTACACGTCTGTAAAGATCGTTTAAATCCGAAGTCGCAAATCTTCCACCATCTAATTGCACCATTGGTCTAAGGTCTGGCGGAATTACAGGAATAACGTCAAGAACCATCCATTCGGGACGATTGCCTGAATTTTTAAAAGACTCTACCATTTCTAAGCGTTTTAAAATTTTGATTCTTTTGGCACCAGCGGCTTCCGACAAACTTTCTTTTAATTTAGTGTATAGCTTTTCAAGATCAATTTCGCAAAGTAGCTTTTTGATTGCCTCTGCGCCTATAGAAGCTTCGAAATCATCTTCATATTTTTCGCGCATATCTCTATATTCTTTTTCAGATAAAATTTGATATTTAGTTAACTCGTGCGCAACACCTGGATCCATCACTATGTACGCAGCGAAATATAATATTTTTTCAACTGTTTTTGGAGTGATATCCAACATAGTAGCAATGCGGGAAGGAATTCCTTTAAAATACCAAACGTGTGAAACTGGTGCAGCAAGTTCGATATGTCCCATGCGTTCACGCCTAATTTTAGAACGTGTTATTTCAACTCCGCATCTTTCACAAATTTTTCCGCGGTATCTAATACGTTTATATTTGCCGCAATGACATTCCCAATCTTTTTGAGGCCCGAAAATTTTTTCACAAAACAAACCATTTGGCTCAGGTTTTAAACTCCTATAATTAATTGTCTCCGGTTTTTTTACTTCACCGCTAGACCAACTTCTTATTTTTTCTGGAGACGCCAAGGAAATTTTTATGGAATTAAAATCGTTAAAATTCATTTTCTGATCCTCCAAATTTATTAAAATTCATTTTTAAAGTTTGTTCCTGCTGCTCAAAAAACCATATTTAGTATTTTTTAAATTTATATTACATTAAATTTTCTCGTAATACAGCAATACTATGAAAAAATTTTCCTTGGCTAACCCGAAAAATTACTCAAAATTTGATAATTTCAAATAACAGGAACAAGCCCCGACAAAATCTAAACTAACATATCTACATCTTCAATAATTTCATCTTGTTCGCTATTTTCATTTTCAATTTTTAAATCTTCTTCTGAAACTAATTCTTGTAAAACTACTCGTTTCGTCACATCCGTTTCTTCTTCCGCTGGTTCTGGCAAATCTATTTCTAGTTCTTTATTAAAACTACGTCTCAAATCAATCTCTTTATTATTCTTATCAAGTACAACTAAATCTAAACCTATAGATTGTATTTCTTTGACTAAAACCTTAAATGATTCAGGAATTCCAGGGCTTGGTATATTTTGACCTTTTACAATGGCTTCATAAGTTTTAACTCTTCCAACGACATCATCAGATTTGACCGTTAATACTTCTTGAAGAGTATAAGCCGCACCATAAGCTTCAAGTGCCCAAACTTCCATTTCCCCGAAACGCTGGCCGCCGAATTGTGCTTTTCCACCTAATGGTTGCTGAGTCACTAACGAGTAAGGTCCTGTAGATCTTGCGTGTACTTTGTCATCGACTAAATGGTGAAGTTTAAGATAATACATATAACCAACAACTACAGGATTATCAAAAAGTTCACCAGTTCTTCCATCACGAAGCCAAACTTTTCCATTTTCTTCTAATCCTGCTTCTCTTAAACATTTAAAAATATCTTCTTCTTTTACTCCGTTAAATACCGGAGTCATTATTTTCCAACCTAAAAGTTTGGCGGCATATCCTAAATGTGCTTCCAAAACCTGGCCGATGTTCATTCTCGATGGTACCCCCAATGGGTTCAAAACAACATCAAGCGGAGTTCCATCTGCAAGAAACGGCATATCTTCAACTGGAAGTATACGCGAAACTACACCTTTATTGCCGTGACGACCAGCCATTTTATCGCCAACTGATATTTTTCTTTTTTGCGCGATATAAATCTTTATTGAATTATTAACACCAGTAGGCAACTCATTTTTGCTATTATCTTTATTAAAAATTTTTACGTCTACTACGATTCCGCCTTCACCATGTGGGACTCTAAGAGATGTATCTCTAACCTCTCTGGCTTTTTCGCCAAAAATAGCTCTAAGCAATCTTTCTTCCGCTGTAAGCTCCGTTTCGCCTTTAGGAGTAACTTTTCCAACTAAAATATCGCTAGATCTAACTTCGGCTCCAATTCTTATAATTCCGCTTTCGTCAAGATCTTTGAGCATTTCTTCGCCGACATTCGGAATATCACGGGTAATTTCTTCAGGCCCTAATTTTGTATCTCTAGATTCCAAAGAATATTCTTCCATGTGAATAGAAGTATAAACATCATCTTTTACAAGACGCTCGCTTAACAATACAGCGTCTTCGTAGTTATATCCTTCCCATGGCATAAATCCTACAAGAACATTTTTACCGACACTTATTTCGCCATTATCGGTTGCCGAAGCATCGGCTAATATATCGTTTTTCTCAAATTTTTGGCCTTTAACAATTATCGGTTTTTGATTAATACAAGTGCTTTGGTTCGAACGTTTAAATTTAGTTAATTTAATAATTTCTTCTTTGCCTGAATCATAAACCACAGAAATACTAGAAGAATCTAAACTTTTTACTTCACCTGATTCTTTGGCAACGATGCATACCTGAGAATCTAAACCTGCACGATATTCCATTCCGGTTCCAACAATCGGCGATTCGGATGTAAGCAGAGGAACCGCCTGTTTCTGCATATTTGCACCCATCAAAGCCCTGATTGCGTCATCATTTTCTAAAAAAGGTATCATAGCCGTAGCAACCGAAACAACCATTTCTGGTGAAACATCCATGAGATCAGCACGATCACGTTCGACTTCCATGAATTCTTCACGGTATCTACAATTTATTTTTGGATTTAAAAATCTCCCTTCACTATCAAGCGGTTCGTTCGCTTGTGCAACTACATAATTGTCTTCTTCGTCAGCAGTTAAATAAACAATATTATCTGTTACTTTACCTGTTTTTTTGTTAACTACACGAAATGGAGCTTCAATAAAACCGTATTCATTAACTTTAGCAAAAATAGCTAGATAAGAAATTAACCCAATGTTTGCACCTTCAGGAGTTTCGATCGGGCACATACGCCCATAATGAGTATAGTGAACATCTCGGACCTCAAAACTTGCCCGTTCACGCATAAGCCCACCAGGACCTAAAGCGGAAATTCTTCGTCTATGCGTTAAACCTGCTAGTGGATTGATCTGATCCATAAATTGTGAAAGTGGCGAAGAGCCAAAAAACTCTTTTATAGATGCAACAATCGGCCGTATGTTAATTAGCGCATGTGGAGTAATTACGTCTAGATCTTGCGATTGTAAAGTCATTCTTTCTTTTATTACACGCTCTAGCCGTGAAAAACCAATCCTAAACTGATTTTGTAATAATTCCCCTACTGATCTAATTCTACGATTACCAAGGTGATCTATATCGTCTGTTTCCCCAATACCATTTGATAAGCAAATAATGTAATTAATGGAAGCAAAGATATCATCAACAATTATGTGATGAGGGACAAGTTCTAATTTATTTGCACAAATTTCTTTAATAATCTTCTCGTCTGAATCACATTTTTGTAAAATATCAGATAATATACTAAAACGAACTCGTTCTTGGATTCCGCATTTTTCAAAAACTTCAAAACTAACAAATTTTCGAAGATCGACCATACCATTCGAAATTATCTTAATTTCTTGATCATTAAACTCGATGTAAACTTCAGTTACACCTGAATTTTCTATTTCTAAAGCTTTTTCATCATCTATAATTTCCCCTGGAACAGCCAAAACTTCACCCGTTATATGGCTTGCCACAACGCGTGTAATTTTTTTATTTTTAATTCTTTCCCACAAACAAAGCTTTTTATTAAACTTATGCCTACCGACTTTAGCGGTGTCATAACGTTTTGGATCAAAAAAAAGTGTATTTATATAATTTTGAGCACTTTCTATTGTAGGAGGCTCGCCTGGACGCAATTTCCTATATATATCAAATAATGCTTCTTCAGAATTTTTACTTATATCTTTCATGAATGTAGCTTTAATACAACTGTTGTCGCCAAAATAACCCAAAACCTCTGCATCTGTGCCAAGGCCCAAGGCACGGACTAGCATAGTAGCAGGAAATTTTCTACTTTTATCGATTCTTATATAAATTGCATTGTTAGAATCATTTTCAAGCTCGATCCAAGCACCTCTGTTTGGAATTAAGCTTGAATAGAATAGTTCACCTCCAGCACGATCATATTCACATTTAAAGTAAACTCCAGGCGACCTAACTACTTGCGAAATTACTACACGTTCTACACCATTAACTATGAATGTTCCACTTTCGGTCATAATCGGAAAATAACCCATAAAAACTTCCGATTCTTTAATTTCGTTCGTCTCACAATTCGTTAAACGCACATTAATTCGCAGTGGTGCAGAATATGTAGCATCTTTTTGTTTACATTCTTCTGGCGAATAATTTGGGGAATCTGTCTTTAAAGAAAATCCGCTAAAATCTAAAACTAATTTATTACTATAATCGCTTATTCCAGAAACTTCTTTCAAAATTCCGCGAAATCCTTCTTCTAAAAACCAACGATAAGATTTTTTTTGAACCTCAACCAAATCTGGAATTTCTAGAATATTTTGAGTCTTAGAAAAACTCACACGTGTTGATTTCCCAAATTTTACCTTTTTAAAATCCATAAAAGTATCAAACACTCCCAATTGCAAATAAAATTTAATTCTTTATTTAGGCTAAAACTTTTTAATAAATTAAAATATTATATATAAAACAAAATTTAAATAAAATCACAATTTATTCACTTCCTAAATTTTTCAAATATCAAAAATGTATAACAAACAAAATTTCAAGCTTGACAATAACATATACTAATTATATAAATGAAGCAAGAAAGTTAAATGAAAATCTAAACAAAAACCATATATTACCCTTAAAATCGCATAGTCAGGTGATTTTATTGTACAATTTTAAAATTGTCAAATAAATTTAAAATTAAATCTTCTGACAGATTTTAAAAAGAAAAAAACAAATTTAAAACCGCTGCTTAATGCTTCGAACAATTTCAAATTATTGTTTTTCACGGTTAATTTTAGTTATTTTTATTTTAAGGCCTATTCCGCCCAATCATATTTCGATACTTTTTTTTGATTTGTTTATGCTAAATTTTTCAAAATACAGCAGTATTTTTTTGAAATTTTTCTTTTCCAAGTCCAAAAATTATTCAAAATCAGGTCTAGCTATTTTTAAAAAATTATTTTTTAATAAACAAATTTTAACCCTTTATTTTTTAATTGATTTATTTCATGTTTTATTGAATCAATTGGATAATCGACTCTGCAAATTGGATATTTGTTTTCATTCCATAAATGAGTATTTTTTAATTTACTTTCGCCAACTAAAAATCTTTCATAACAAAACTTTGTTGCTTTTGAACCTGAAATCTCATTTAAACTTTCTTTGAAACTCATATTTTTTTTAATTGTATTTAAATTTCTGGTTATGTCAAAAGTAGTGTCAAGATGATATGTTTTGTCGTCAATAATTATGATATTCCAAATATGAATTATTTTGCCTTTTGCAAGATTTTTTATGTATCCCACAATAGTTTTACATTTTATATTTATTTCAGGGTTATTTAATATCAATTTTACAGTTTTTGCAATGCCGAAACAATGCGCTTCTTTGTTAATTAATGTGCCATAAACAGTAAAATAATTTCTTTGAAGATTATTTAGTGGATTTAGCAAAGGAAATTTTTTGTCTAAAATTTTAAAAAGTTTTATATTTGGATACTCAACAGTCGCTTGAATAAAATTATGCAAATATAAAATTTTTTGAATGTCATTATTACAATAGTATTTAATATTACTGATTAGACTTTTAAGATGATTTTCAAATTGTTTCATAATTTATTTTTCAATACCTTTTTATGTTAAATTTAAAACCTGCCTCCAATGTGTACAGGCACAACTTTTTGACAATTTCAGCGTTTTTTGATTATTTTTTCTCAGTTAAACGCCAACCAAGCTAAGAAAAATGCACTAAAAATGTTTAAAAATTGTCAAAATTTAAATTTTTAGCTTGCCAAAGACAAGTTCTTAATTTTTTGGTTGCGCGAAAGTCTATTCAATAGTACCTCCGCCGATTAAAACATTGTCATTATCATAAAAAACAACCGATTGCCCAGGCGCTGCAAATTTTATTTCTGAATCAAAACTTACATTTACTTTGAATTCTTTATTATCTGTAATCGGTATTATTGTTGCTGCGGATTCCTGGCAATTATAGCGGGTTCTTGCGGATACGCGCATTGGAGATTCTAATTTATCGAACGGAATAAAATTTAAATTACTAGCCACTAAATTTTTTATTTTTTTTGAATTGCCTAGGATAATAGTATTTTCTTTTGCATTGATTGAATTTACATATAATCTTTTATCTGAAAAAATTTTAAGCCCTTTGCGTTGCCCGACTGTATATCCAAATATACCCTTATGAGTGCCTAAAACATTTCCATTTTCATCTAAAAAATTCCCAAATTCGAATGGTCCAATTCGTTTTTTGATAAAATCGCAATAATCGCCTTGAATAAAACATACATCTTGGCTATCTGGTTTATCATGAATCGGAAGTCCGATATCTTTGGCTTTTTCGCGAATTTGAGGTTTTTCAAAATCAGAAAGCGGAAAAATTGCATGCGCTAACTGTTGCTGATCTAGCGTGTACAAACAATAGCTTTGGTCTTTGCGAGAACTAGCTTTTTTAATAAGAAATCTTTTTAAATTTTCATCGTATATAACTTTTGCGTAATGCCCGGTTGCTAAATAATCAAATCCTAATTTTAAAGCGTGAGTCAAAGCTAAACCAAATTTGATTTTCTTATTGCAAACAACACACGGATTTGGAGTCCTCCCACGCGCATACTCATTAACAAAATAATTAATCACTTCTTTTTCAAAAACGTCACAAAAATCCAATACTATATGATTAATATTTAAAATTTCAGCAACTTTTTTTGCGTCTTCTAAATGTTTGGTATTAAACCACGGAAACATACGAAAAGTCACTCCGACTACTTCGTATCCGTATTCTAATAAAATTGCTGCTGTAACAGAGCTATCTACGCCACCACTCATTGCTACTAAAACTTTTTTAGATTTATTTATCTCAAAACCTCTTCAGAACAAGTTTAAATTCAAACCATTAAATGTAATTATATAAATATAAAATTTTATTAGCAAAAATTGTATTCAATTTTAGGCCGAATTTAATTTTCGCTTAAATTTAATTAAAATATCAACTTAAACTTGTTTCAAAACGATCAATTAGTAAAAATTATACAAAATATTTTTAATTATCGCCTTAATTTTTGTTCATGTGTTTATCATGTTTTAGCTTAACAGATAAAGGTTCTTAAGATTTTAGTTATGGTATAATAAATTTATTATGGAAAAATATTTTAAAAAAACTGATTATATAGTCGGACGAAATTCAGTGATTGAAGCTTTGAAATCCGATAATCCTATTAATTTTATATTAATTTCCGATAAATTTCCGCAACGTAATATTTTCGGTCTTGCTAAATCTAAAAATATTGCAATAAAAAAAGTAAGCATAACAAAACTCGATTCAATTGCAAATGGAATTAACCATCAAGGAATAGCAGCACAAATTTCAGCTAAACAATATTCAAGTATTGAAGAAATTTTAAACACTAATAAACCTGCTTTTATTTTAATAACAGACAAAATTAGCGATCCATATAACTTTGGTGCAATGATACGAACCGCCGAATGTTTTGGTGTCAATGGGGTTATTACGCGCAAACAAAATTCAGTTTTATTGACTGCTGGTGTTGCAAAATCATCATGCGGTGCATTAGAATTCATGAAAATTTCACGCGTGACTAACCTTGTAAAAACAATTGAATATTTAAAATCTCAGAAAATTTGGATTTGTGCCGCAGACGCAGAAGGCCAGAATATTTTTGATGAAAAAAAGACTGAAATTTTTACTTCTCCAATTGCGTTAGTGATCGGTTCTGAACATGAAGGAATTTCAAAACTCGTTAAAACAAAATGTGATTTTATTTTTTCTATTCCAATGTTTGGCAAAATAAGTTCCTTGAACGCTTCCGTTGCTGCCGGGATATTTATGTATAAAATTGCAGAAAAACGCAAATGTAAATAGCCGCCCCTAAATAAAAAAGTTATAAATAGCCTCTTAGACTGTTTTAAAATTTTTGGTCGTACATCTTAAATCGTTAATATGAATTCTTTATCACCTCACGTGCTTCGTAAGGCAAAGAATACAATAATTTTGCGAAGCGTCTCTTTCTATGCACACATTGCGCCCTACACAATCAAGAATCCCTGATTATTGCAAATTTTTCAACTATTTTAAATGCAATTTTATTATCTTAAAACATAATTTTCATTATATTCAGAGTAATTATGGCATTTTTTAATTATTGTGCAATATTCTACAAAAGTTCCGATAAATTAGTATATCACATAACTTACTATCGAAAACGCAAATCAACTCGAAAAAATAAATTATAAAATCGACTTAATTAGACAAACATGACTAAAATATAATGAGAAAATAGCGTTAGTTTGTATATAATTCATAAGTTCATGATAATATTTAAAATCATGTAATATTTTGAGTTTACATAATATTTAAAATTCATGTAATTACTTAAATTCATGTAATACTAGATAACGTGAGTTCGATAAAAAATATATACAAACATAGTAAGAGAAACCAGTATTTACAAAGCATGATGAATTTAACTGAAAATTTCTTTTATCGATTTTTGTTTAAATTCTAAAATAAACTGCTATCTATGCTATTAAGTTTCCTAACTTTGGCTATAAATCTAGCTCCTTGAGGCAATTTCTGTCGAACTCATGCTAAATATACTCATTCAAAATGAAATTCTGAATTTATTTAAATCTGAAAATCATTATTTAGCACGATTTTGCTTGAGCTTTGAATGAATTTAATTCTAATTTTGATTTCGGCGTTTGAATTCGAATGAGTATATGTAATGCTTAAATTAAAGGTTTAATTGAAAAGAGGTTTATTGAAATTTAAATTTTGCTTCTTTAGAAGATATCAGATATGAAAAGTGTAGCAGTATATATAGATGTTTTAATGGCGTTAAATCTTTTTTTTAACTATTTTTCACTTTTAGCAGTAGCTAAATTTTTGTATTTAAAAGTAAAAAGAAAAAGATTGGTTTTTGGGGCGCTTCTTGGCGCGATTTATTCTATTTACATAATTTTCCCGAGTCCTGGCATGCTATTGTCTATACTTGTGAAAGTTTTAATGGCAATTAGTATTGTGTATGTGTCTTTTGGAATATCAAAAGTTTTTAAGTCATTTTTATGTTTTTTGGTAATAAATCTCGCATTCGCAGGGTTCAGTTCGATTATATGGGATGTTCTAAATGTAAATTGCATGCTTGTGCATAATCATGTGGTTTATTTCGGTATTTCGCCTTTGATTCTCGTGTGTTCTACGCTTGTTGCATATATTATTATCGAATTAATAAATCGTATTATTGGAAAACATTCTTGCGAAAAAGCTTTTTATCATATAAAAGTAGCAATTTCTGAAAAATACGCAGTATTCGACGCTTGTCTTGATACCGGAAATAATCTAAAAGAACCATTTTCTAATTTGCCGGTAATTTTAGTAAATAAGTCTTGTATTAAAAATATTTTGCCATCTGATGTAAATTTCGAAGATACTAACATGATGGAAAAATCATCTTTAAAATTGGGCAAAAAACTCAGGCTTATTCCGTTTGGGACAATTTTAGGTGAAGGAACACTTCTCGCTTTTAAACCTGATAATGTTGTAATCGAAACTAAAAGCGGAAATATAAAT
This sequence comes from Oscillospiraceae bacterium, assembly GCA_031267335.1. Classification (GTDB taxonomy): domain Bacteria; phylum Bacillota; class Clostridia; order Oscillospirales; family Acutalibacteraceae; genus Improbicoccus. The sequence continues at coordinate 15,491 of JAIRZH010000091.1, forward strand.
CGTGAAGCTTACATAGCGATTTGTTCAAAAGTAAATGGAGCAATTATTGGGAGTGATATGATTTGTTAAAAATAAATGGAGTTGGATTTATGTTTAATTTTTTTAAAAAAATGATTTTGTGTTTATTTAGTTTTTTCTTAAAAAAGAAAGAAATTCATTATATAAACGGGCCAGAAGTTCTTCCTCCTCCGCTTACGCGTAAAGAAGAAGAAAAAATTATGCTTCAGATAACTTCAGGAAAATTAAAAAATCGTGATATTTTAATTACACACAATTTGCGTTTAGTGGTTTTTATAGCAAAAAAATTTGAATTTAGCTATCCAAATATTGAGGACCTTATTTCTATTGGTACTATAGGACTAGTCAAAGCAGTGAATACTTTTTGCCCAGAAAAAAATATAAAACTCGCTACATATGCTTCGCGTTGTATTGAGAATGAAATTTTAATGCACCTACGAAAAGCCTCGCAACATCGAAGTGAAGCTTCAATTGATGAGCCGCTTAATATTGATGGCAACGGTAATGAACTTTTACTTTCAGATATACTTGGTAGTGATACCGATTTAGTTGATGTTCAACTTGAACGTGAATCCGAAAATCAAGTATTACGCGATGTGGTATGTCAGCTTTCAAAACGCGAAAGAACGATAGTTAAATTAAGATTCGGTTTATTCGGTAGTAAGGAATTTACACAAAAAGAAGTAGCAGTTTCGCTTGGTATTTCGCAATCTTATATTTCTCGTCTCGAGAAACGAATAATTAAAAAACTTAAACTCGACTTAGAGAAAGTTTCTTAAAATTTTATTTTTCTAGAATTTAATATTTGAATTTAAAATCTATTAATTGTATAATAAACTCGTTCATGAATGTAAATCAGAACGAAGTAATACATACATGCCATAACTTTAATCAAAATCCAGGAGATATTTTAATGAATAAGAACTATTTAGAAGGTCTCGCTGCAGAGAGAGAGAGAGAGAGAGTTGGGGGTCTTCCGATTATTAAGAAAAGAATTGAAAATTTCGGTATTTCCAATAGGAAAGATTTTATTATAAA